>JAZUJF010000170.1:0-5483 GCA_045642585.1 Candidatus Limivicinus sp. | reverse complement strand
GCGGTCCCCCTTCCCCTTCTGCGGAAGGGGAAGGCATATTAACCGCAAGCGGGTCTCGCTGCGGCTCGGTCACCTCGCGGCTCTGGACTGCCCCCGGCAGTCCATTCACTACCGCTCGGCCGCTTCGCTACCCTTCCCCTTGTGAGCAAGGGGAAGGCAAAGAGCGATCTTCTTTTAAAAGGCCATACACCAGCCAGCCCTTTAATAGCTGATATTCATCCCGCTTATCCACCGGGACAGGGCATCCTCACTGAGAAAGCAGGGGAGCAGACCCGGGGGAGGAGAGAGAACAGGGTCGGGCCTCTCACCCTCGGCCTCCCGCTCGATGGCGGCAATGCTCCGGGCAGAGTGGAAATGATCCCGGTCAATATGGCTCAGCTCATGCTCAAGAGTCTCCTGCCGTCCCTTCTCACTGAGCCGGGAGTTTATGTATATGTCAAAGCTGCCGTCGGTGTTGGGCACAGTCACCCCGTCCACGCCCCCGGGCATGGCCACCAGACGGACATAATATTCAGCCGTCACTTCTGAGCGCCTCGATTATCTTCACTGCCTTGCGCACATCCTCGGGAGTGGCGTCGTTGGCCAGCCTGAACAGCATTCGCATATCCTCACGGCTGCGCAGCGCAACAAGCAGCTCGTCAAGCTCGGTATCCGCCTGGGGAGCGGGATCATCCGTCTCACAGCAGAGATAGGCCGGAGAGGTACCAAGGATCTCGGCGACACGCCTGAGCTGGTTTGAGTTGGGCACGGATTTTCCCATCTTCCAGTCCTGACACAGAGCGGGGGAACGGTCAAGCGCACCGGAGATAAACTTCTTGGTTATGCCTCTGGAACGGCGAAGCTCCTCAAATCTGTCAAAATTGAACATACATATCACTCCTTAATTATGTAGTTTTCACAAATCTAAAAAAAGGTAGATAGGCTGGTAGAAAATCTAAATAAAATCAGATATAATAGCTCACGAAAAGAAGATTTCCGATGACGATATATGAGAGCAATCCAACAAAAGAAAAAATAAATATGATTATGTGACTCATTCTACAATTTGCGACAGGATTTGTCAACAGGCAACTCTTATAATAGTCAGAGAAACAATCTTATTTTATTAAACCAACAGGAGATGACGGAAATGGTACAGATACCGGATCACCCGGAGATAGTCTGGTGTGAGAGGACGGGATACCCCTCATGGATGCAGGACAGGGATGACAGGGACGAGGAGATAGAGAAGTAAATGGCGAAATACAACAGAGATTCATGGGAAGACGCGGATGTGCTCTGCCCCTTCTACATATCCAAGGAGCGCCGCAGACGGCTGATACGCTGTGAGGGCTGCACCGACAGCTGTGAGAACACGCTGATTTTTTCCAGCATCGAGGCGCAGGACAGCTACATGGGCCGGTATTGCGTAAGCCGATATCAGGATTGCCCCATCAGCCGGGCGGCGAACAGTAAATACGAGTGATCCCGCAATACGCGGAGAACGGGCGCTATGGAGAACATTAACGAAAGAATACAAAGCGTGTCGGGGCTAATCCTCCTGAGAATGGAGAGCATACTCACCCAGGAGGAGCCGGACGCAAAGGACATAAAGGCCATGACCTCCTCTCTCAGGGAGCTGAGCGAAATAAAGGCCGTGGACCCCGAGGGCGGCAAAAACCGGCTGACGGTGAGATTCGAGGGGGAGAGCGAACGGTACAGTACTTAGCTGAAGCCAAAAGTATTATCACATGAAAGGTAGACCCAATGCAAATATTGACCATCCCCAGACCAAGCGAAAAACAGTCCGAGTTTTTGTCCGATACTCACAAATACATAGGCTACGGCGGGGCGAGGGGCGGCGGAAAGAGCTGGGCCGTGAGAGTAAAGGCGGTGCTGATGTGTCTGCGCTATCCGGGTATAAAGGTCATGATAATCCGTAAGACATACCCGGAGCTTCAGGAAAACCACATCATACCCCTGTGCGATATGCTGGGCTGTTACATGGAGGGCGAGGACAGGATCGCCGAATACAACGACGCGAAGAAGCACCTCACCTTCCCCAACGGCAGCCGCATCCTGTTCCGCTACTGCGACAACGACAGAGACTCCCTGAGATTTCAGGGCACGGAGGTCGATGTACTGTTCGTGGACGAGGCCACCCAGCAGTCCGAGGAGCAGATGCAGAGGCTCAGAGCCTGCGTCAGAGGCGTAAACGACTTTCCCAAGCGCATCTACTTTACCTGCAATCCCGGCGGCGAGGGTCACGCATGGGTAAAGCGCCTGTTTATAGACCGCGCCTTCCGGGACGGGGAGGACGGGGACGAGCACTCCTTCATTCAGGCTCTCGTCACCGACAACCGGGCTCTAATGGAGTCAGACCCGGAGTACATAAAGCAGCTGGAATCCCTGCCCCCCAAGCTCCGGGACGCATGGCTCAGAGGAAGCTGGGACATCTTCGAGGGCCAGTTCTTCGAGGATTTCCGCACAGAGCCGGATATGGCCGAAGCGGAGCGCTCCGGCTGCACACTCTCCCGGGAGGAGCTGAAAAAGGCAGGCCGCTGGTGCCATGTGATAGAGCCCCTTGATCTGAGAGCGCCGGAGAGGCGCGGATGGAACATAATGCGCTCCTACGACTTCGGCTACGGCAGGCCCTTCTCCTGCGCATGGTGGGCCATCGACCACGACGGCACGCTGTACAGAATACTGGAGCTGTACGGCTGTACCGGCACTCCCAACGAGGGTCTGCGCTGGACGCCGGATATGCAGTTCCGGGAGATCTCCCGGATAGAGCATGAGCACCCATGGCTGAAGGGGAAGAATATTCAGGGGGTAGCCGACCCCGCCATCTGGGACGCAAGCCGCGGCGAGAGCATCGCCGAGACCGCCGCGCGGTACGGTGTGTACTTCATCCCCGGGGACAATGAGCGCATACCCGGCTGGATGCAGTGCCATTACAGACTGCAGTTCGACTCCGAGGGCTATCCGAGGATGTATGTGTTCTCAAACTGCGAGGCATTTATCCGCACCGTGCCGAAGCTGCTTTTTTCAAAGACGGAGCCGGAGGATCTGGACTCCGACATGGAGGATCACGCCGCCGACGAGTGGAGGTATCTGTGTATGTCCAGACCCATCACCCCCCTGCGTGAGGCGGAGGTAAAGAGTCTCATCATCGACCCGCTGAAGAGTAAAACGAAATGAGGTAATAACAATGAACGAAGCCACAAAAACCGCCCTTCCCATCAATGAGGAGGAGCTTAGAAAGCTCACGGCAGTACTGGAAAAGTACAAGGCCGGGAAAAAGAGCATCGACCGGCGCACCGTGTCCGCCGAAAACTGGTGGAAGCTCCGGAATACCGCCGAGGAGCGGAAGGAAACAGCCGGAGTGGGCGGCTTTCAGGCTGTGTCCGGCTGGCTCCACAATGTGATCGTCTCAAAGCACGCCGACGCTATGGAGGCATACCCCGAGCCCTGCATCCTGCCCCGGGAGCCCGATGACCGTCTGGAGGCCGGGATGCTGTCGAAAATACTGCCCGTCATTCTGGAGCAGAACGATTTCGAGCAGACCTATTCCGACGCCATGTGGCAGAAGCTCAAGACCGGCACGGGCGTGTACAAGATCTTCTGGGATCAGGACAAGCTCAACGGTCTGGGCGACATCGCCATAGAGCGCATAGACATCCTCAACGTGTTCTGGGAGCCGGGCGTCAGGGACATTCAGGACAGCAGATACCTGTTCCATACAGAGCTCTGCGACAACGGGGAGCTTATGGAACGATACCCGCAGCTCAGGGGAAAGCTCAAGGGAGCGGGCTTCAGAGCGGGGGAATTCAATCACGACGACTATGTTTCCCATGACGGTAAGAGCACGGTCATAGATGTGTACTACAAGAAGCCGGAGCAGGGTACGCCGGTACTGCACTACATCCGATATGTGGGAGACACGGTGCTCTTCTCCACCGAGAACGAGAAGTGCAGGGCCGAAAATGAGTCCGGCACGGCTTTGCCCCCCATGGGTCTGTATGACCACGGCCTGTACCCCTTCGTGTTCGACGCCCTCTATCCTATCGAGGACTCACCCTGCGGCTACGGCTTCATCGATCTCTGCCGCAATCCCCAGACACAGATAGATATGCTCCAGACCGCCTTCCTCAAGAACACCATGGTGGGCGCTGTGCCCCGCTATTTCCAGCGTGCCGACGGCGCGGTAAACGAGGAGGAGCTGCTGGATCTGAGTAAAAGCGTGGTCCATGTGTCCGGCAATCTGGGCGAGGACAGCCTCAGATGCGTTGACTATCGCCCCATTTCCGGCAATTACATCAATGTGCGCTCCGACATCATAAACGAGCTGCGGGAGACCACGGGCAATACCGAGACCTCCGCGGGCATCGCCTCATCCGGCGTCACCGCCGCCTCCGCCATAGCCGCCCTCCAGGAGGCCAGCGGCAAGGGCAGCCGGGATGCCACACGCGCGAGCTACCGGGTCTTTGCCCGCATCATCTACCTGTGTGTGGAGCTCATCCGCCAGTTCTACGATATGCCGAGGCAGTTTCGCATTACCGGAAGCCTCGGCACGGAGCAGTTCGTGTCCTACTCCAATGAGGGCCTCCAAAGCGTGCCTATGGGAATGATGGGCGATGTGGCCATGGGTATGCGCCGCCCGGTATTCGATATAAGGGTGGTGGCTCAGAAGCAGTCCTCCTACTCCCGCCTCACGCAGAACGAGCTTGCGCTTCAGTTCTACAATCTGGGTCTGTTCGCGCCTGACCGTTCCGAACAGGCGCTGGCCTGCATGAGCATGATGGAGTTTGACGGCAGGGACGAGCTGATGCAGCAGATAGCGTACAACGGCAATATGCACCGCTCGCTGGCTCTGTATCAGCAGTACGCTCTGGCACTGACCAAAAAGTATGAGCCGGACAAGGCCGAGGCGCTCATAGCGGACATCACCGGTACGGCCCCGGCCGCAGCCCTCCGGAGGCCGAAGGAGCTTAAAACACCGGCTCCCACCGGGACGGATAAGGCCCGGGCCAGAAGCCGTCAGGCATCCCAGCCGGGAGGCGGCGCATGACCCATGTGATATATGACCCGCAGGAGCTGTGCCTCACGGTCTCCGGCCACGCGGGATACGGCAGCTACGGTCACGATCTGGTGTGCGCGGCCCTGTCGGTGCTGTGCTACACGGCGGAGGAGGCGCTTACAAAGCAGTGGGAGCTCACCTGCCCCACAGTGGACAGAAGCGACGGGGAGTACCGGATCTCATGCCAGCCGGAGGATGAAGCGTCTGCCGGGCTCTGCAGAGCAGTCATGGACACGGTCTTTACAGGCTTCCGGCTCCTTGAGGAGCACTATCCGGAATATGTTTGCGCCGATATTCTCGGCGGGGAATGGAGAAATGAATGAGCAATCAGAACAACGAAACCGAAAACCGCTATAAGAACACCATGGCGGCCCTGCAGCAGCAGGAATCCACCCTCCCGGTCTACTCCGGCAGCTATGACGGG
>JAZUJF010000169.1:0-3462 GCA_045642585.1 Candidatus Limivicinus sp. | reverse complement strand
TGGTGGGCGATGTGAAGCAGTCCATCTATCGCTTCCGACTGGCGGAGCCTGAGATATTCAATGAGAAATACCTCACATACGCCGACCACCGGGATGCCGCCCCGGGAGAGCCGCGGAGAATACTGCTGAGAGAGAACTTCCGTTCCCGCCGGGAGGTACTGGATGGGGCAAACAGCGTGTTTAAGCTCTGTATGTCCCGGGCACTGGGCGACATGGACTATGACGCCGCCGCGGCTCTCAGAGCGGGAGCGTCGTATGAGGGCACTGTACCTGTGCCGGAAGTGATACTTGTTGACCCATCCCCGGACAGCGATGACGAGGAGGCTCCCGGAAAGACCGAGTGTGAGGCCGGATATGTGGCAAGGCAAATCAAGCGTCTTGTGGAGTCCGGCACAACAGTTTCCGATCACGGAAACCGGAGACCGATGGAATACGGCGATATTGCCATCCTGCTGCGCTCCGCCAACAAAACCGGAGGGATATTCAGACAGGCGCTTCTTGAATCGGGCGTGCCGGCAGGCTCAGGCCAGGGGGGAGGGTTTTTCAGCTCCGTAGAGGTGTCCACTGTCATATCCATGCTGGCACTGATGGACAATCCCCATCAGGATATACCGCTTATCGCGGTCCTTCGCTCGCCCGTCTTCGGCTTCTCTGCGGACGAACTGACCCGGATACGAGCCACAGACAGAAAAAAAGACCTGTATTCCGCTATGGTCATCCGGGCAGAGACAGACCCGAAATGCGCCGGTTTTCTCACTCATCTCAGAGAGCTTCGTGCCGATGCCCCCGACCTCTGTGCATCTGACCTTGTCTGGGAGATACTGGACAGGTTCAATATGCTCTCCCTGTGCTCCGCCATGGATGACGGCGAGCTGCGCCGGGCGAGGCTTCTGGAGCTTGTGGGGATGGGAGAAAAATTCGAGGCCACGGGCTACCGCGGAGTACATCGGTTCGTGCTGTGGCTGAGAAAGCTGTCGGAAAAGGGGCAGGAGCCGAGCCTCGGAGCCTCCGCCGCCTCTGCCGTGCAGATAATGAGTATTCACAAATCCAAGGGTTTGGAATTCCCGGTGGTGTTCCTCTGCAATACGGACAGGCAGTTCAGCCGGAACGACCTTATGGGTCCGGTGCTTGTCCATCCCGAGCTGGGTCTTGGACCTAAGCTCACCGACACCGTCCGTCGGGTGGAGTACCCGACTCTCGCCAGAGCGGCCATAGCCCAGAGAATGGAAAACGAGATGAAGTCGGAGGAGATGCGGCTTCTGTATGTGGCGCTGACCAGAGCAAAAGAGAGACTGTTCGTTACCGCCGGTGTCACGAACACGGATAAAAAGCTTGAAAAGCTGTCCTCCGCCCTCACGGTGCCGATGCCGCCGGAGCTGCTGCGCCGATGCGGGAATATGGCGGACTGGATGATATATTCCTGCCTTGCGGACCCGGAGCATCTGCGTATGACGGTCGTCAAGGGGAAAGAGACAGGGGAGGAGGCAAAAGAGCAGCTCAGGGATGAGACAGCGCCCTCACCGGAGGATATGGCGACCCTGCGCAGAAACCTCTCCTTCAGATACGGCAGCCCTGCGGCGGTCACCATGCCCTCAAAGATTACTGCCACGGAGCTGAAAGGACGGTTCGAGGAGGATCCGGACAGTGTCAATACCGCGCCCAAAAAGGAATTTGCCTTTGCTCTGCCCAGAATAAGCCGCACAGAACGGCCTCTTACCGCCACCGAAAAGGGCGTTGCTACCCACCTGACCATGCAGTATATAGACTTTTCAAAGACCGGCAGCAGGGAGAGCATCGCCCTTGAGGTGGAGCGCCTCTGCCGTCAGGGCTATCTCTCCGAAAAAGAGGCAGAGTGCGTGGATGTTAACGCGATATTAAAGCTGTTCCGCTCACCTCTGGGCGAGAGAATGTGCCGGGCGGAAAAACTGGTGCGGGAGTTCAGATTCTCCCTCCTCTGGGACGGAGCGGAGATCGACAGTGACGCCGCGGGCGAGGAGCTTCTGATGCAGGGAGTCGTGGACTGCTGTATCTTCGAGGGGGACAGCATCACCGTCATAGACTATAAGACAGACCGGGTAAAGACCCGGAGCGAGCTTGAAGGCCGGGCGGAGCTGTACAGGGGACAGATAACCGCCTATGCCAAGGCTATGGAGCGCATTTTCGGCATACCTGTCAGAGAAGGAGTCCTTTACTTCCTTAGCCCCGGAAAAGCTGTAAAAATCTATGAAAAACCGTAAAAAACACTTGCAAAAGGCAATGGGGTATGGTACAATGCACCTTGCGTCTTGTAACTATGGCATTGCTGTGCCACAATCAAGGCAGCATAAGATGAGGAGATCAAACCAATGAAGGCAGGAATACATCCTAATTACGAGCAGACCACTATCAGATGCGCTTGCGGCGCCATCATCGAGACCGGCTCCACCAAGAAGAACATCACTGTTGAAATTTGCTCCAAGTGCCACCCCTTCTACACCGGCAAGCAGAAGCTGGTCGATACCAGCGGCCGTGTTGATAAGTTCAACAAGAAGTACGGCATCAAGTGATAAGGTCTTTAATAGAGAAGTCCTGTTACACAGGAAAAACCCGGACGACCGATCGGTCATCCGGGTTTTCCTTTTTTGCCGGGCGGCATTATACAGCTGTTTTCCTGCGGGTCAGGAGTCTGTTCACAGCGGACCAGAGCTTTCCGAGAATACCGGAAGCCAGAAATACAAGAGGCATATACAAAGCGAGGCACAGGACCCTCGCCGCGGCAGGCTCAAGCATCGGGAAGACGGTTGAGCGCAGGAGGCTTAGTATGGGAACATGGGTCATGAACATACCGATCAGCTTCTCTCCGGCGGCAGAGCTCCGCTCAAAGTTCAGCGCCCCCTGTACCCCGGGCATATTGAACATGGAAATAAGTATGCCCAGCGCGGCAAGACCCTGAATATAGTACAGCGTTACACACTCCTGCATGGGGAAGGATAGAATGAGAATTGACAGAAGCGCAATGATCAGTGCCGGGATCCTGCCGAGGGAGTAATTATCCGTAACGGTTCGGAGTATGCTGCCCATAAGGCCGACGGCGACCCAGGCGATAAAGCTGTTCTGCATAAAGAAGGAGCCGAGTATCAGCGCCGCCGGTATGGCGATCCTGAGCCACAGGGAAAGCGCTGAGCCGTAACGGGTAAGAAGACAGCACAGGCATCCGGCAACGACGAACTGCCACAGACACCAGTATGTATCGATATAATTGCACTCAAACAGCAGGGAATCCCGCAGCAGGTATATGAGATTGAAGCGGATACCGTCTGAAATGATCTGCCGGGCGTAGCTGTCGGGTGTGTGGAAGAGCCATACCGCGCCGTAGCAGGCGGCAATGAAGCCGGCCGTTATCACCAGAGCATAGAACACAAATTCCCCATAGCGGCGGAGAGTGTAGACTATTACACCGGACTGCCGCGGCTTTGCGGCGAA
>JAZUJF010000168.1:0-7301 GCA_045642585.1 Candidatus Limivicinus sp. | reverse complement strand
CCGGAGCTGTCCCATCCGGAGCATCGGGAGCTGAAGCGCAGGATCGGGCATCTCTTCAGCCTTAACAGTGACAGCTTCAACTGATACCGAAATAAATAAGCGCGTTGAAAATGTTTTTCAGCGCGCTCTTTTTCTGCCTATATCACTTGCTGTCTTTTCTCACGAACCAGATAGGGACAAAGCCCACTGCCGCGATAATAGCCGCGGCAAGGAATATCCCGAAGGGGGGCATGAAGCCCTCTCCGTTCATGCCCATGGCGTCAAGGCCGATAAGCAGAGAGATAATGGGGCCGATTATCATGGGAATAAGCACGGTGAAGCACATTCTGACCCCCTGAAATCTGCCCTCGCAGCCTGAGGGGATATAGTCCTGAAAGGATGCCATCAGTGCACCGGTGAGGGAGAGGATGCTTCCCATCATAACTATCCCTCCGCCGTAAAGCAGCACCCCGAACAGAACTCCCTCCGCGCTCTGCAGGCCGTAAAAGCACAGGCAGCCCAGAATTATCCCGCACAGCAGAGGAATATAAAAATGCTTCCGCCCCAGCTTATCGTACAGAGCGCCCATTACGCCCGTCATTACCGCAGCCCCAAGAATGACGGCCGCCATGACTGTAATAAAGCCCACGCCCTCGCCGAAGCCCAGAGTCAGCTGGATGAAGTTTATGAGATAGGAAAAGAAGGTCTGCTGAGAGATACCCACAAGGCAGGCCGCCGCAAGGCACACATACGTCATGGGGTTACCGCGGACAGCATCCTTACGGAAGCCGTACAGACTCTCCTGCCAGAAGCCCTGATTGGCCTGGGGCGCAAGCCCCTCCTTGTCTCTGAGTATAAAGCAGGCCAGAATACCCGACACGATGGGGATAAGACCCAGAATGAGGAAGAACTTCATATTGCTCTGGCTCGTCTTGCTGTAAAAGCCGCCGAGCCCCACAAATACGATGACCACCGCGATGACCGGCAGGATAGACAGGAAGGCGTTTACCCTGCCCCGGTTGGTGGTGTCCGTTACATCGGCCACCCATGCGTTAAAGGCCGCATCGTTTGAGGTCGAGCCCGCAAAGGTCATTACACAGTCGAAGATAACAAGCAGCGCGCCTATTCCCACCGCCTTCTCCGGGGAGACAGTCATGGGGATAAGGCCGAAGATCATTATGGTAAAGCCCCAGACTATGTAGCCGTAGGCGATAAACGGCTTTCTCCTGCCCAGTCTGTCGCTCATGCCGCCGGCAAATATGGTGGTTGCTGTGGCGGCAAAGGCGGAGAATATCACCATCAGCGTTGTCACCGTATAGCTCAGATCGCTCCTGCCGGAATTGGCAAAGATGTCCTGAGCAAAGGCGGCAAAATACATATTCTCAACGATCCATGCGATCTGACCCACAAGGCCGAAGAATATGGCGCAGAACCATACTTTTCCGCCCAAAGCTGTGGAAGGATTATTCTCTTTCATTTCGCTCATACCTTTCGTTTTTCTTTCCGATAAGCATTCTACCACCTGTCTGCCCGAAATGAAATAGTTTCAGGGTAAAAAGTATATATACAAATTCTCCCGCCGGTGCTATAATGTGCCCGTTTATCGGCGCGGTAACTGCCGAAAACGGAAACGGAAAGACAGAGAATGAAAAAAATACACTATTCGTGGATCGTATGCACAGGCTGTGCGATACTGATGTACTGCACCTCGGGCCTTCCTGTGAACGGCTTTGCGATCTACCTGCCCTATATT
The DNA here is from genome assembly GCA_045642585.1 of Candidatus Limivicinus sp. Lineage (GTDB taxonomy): Bacteria > Bacillota > Clostridia > Oscillospirales > Oscillospiraceae > Limivicinus. The sequence goes on along the minus strand of JAZUJF010000168.1, from coordinate 5,569 downwards.
CGGGATCTGAACGGCTTTACCAATACTCAGTCATCCAATCTTATTCTGTTCCGCAACTTATGCGCCTTCATCGGAATGATGGCCGTGACACCCTTCTATAAGCGGTTTTCCATGCGCACGGGCATGACCCTTGCCGGTTTTATGGTAGTGCTGGGCTTTGTGACCTACGGATTTGCGGGATCCTACATCTCCTACTGCATCGCGGCATGTATAGTCGGTCTGGGCTTCGGTCTCAGTACAATGGTGCCTGTCACCATCCTGCTGGGTAAATGGTTCACGGAAAAGCGTACCACAGCTCTGGGCGTCTGTTCCGCTGTCACGGGTATATCCACCCTGGGTACACAATCCGTTATTGCCTCTGCCGTTGAGCATTACGGACTGAGGCCGGTCTTGCTCGTAGAGGCGGCAATTATCGCCGCGCTTGTATTCCTGGCCTATCTCCTGATCCGCAACTCCCCGGAGGAGATGGGAATGAGCCCCTACGGTGCTTTCTCCGATGCTCCCACCGGCGGTAATTTCGGCCCCGGTATCGACAGGCGGGATTGGCTCATCCTCGTCCCCTGCGTCATCCTTATCGGCGGGGTTTTGTGTGTGCCCTTTGTACACCTCAGCGTGCTTATGACAGGTGAGGGCTTCAGTGAGCATACGGCCGCGCTGGCTATTACGGTGTCCGGTCTGTGCCTTATTGTGGGCAAGATCATATACGGCAAGCTGGGAGACCGGATCGGCGCCTACCGCTGCAATTACATCTTCGGCCCGATGTTTGTAGCAGGTCTTGTGATGTGCTGCTTCATCAGGCTGGGTATCGGTATGCTGTTTACGACAGTTATTGTGCTCTCATTCGGTATTGCCGCCTCTGCCGTGGGCATATCCGTCTGGGCGGGAGCGCTCTCCGATGAGGAGCACTACGGCCGGTCTGTTCAGATATTCCAGATGCTGAATACCGCCGGATCATTTCTCTTCTCATCTGTCCCCGGAATAATCGCAGACCGCTGCGGAGGCTCTTATGTCCCGTTCTATGCCGGTGCCGCCGTGGTCGCTTTCCTGTCGTATGCGGCCCTGCAGCTCGTTTTCCGCAGAAAGCTCGCTCTGAAATCTCATACCTAAGGAAACGCTGAATAATTCGCTTTCGGCATCTGCTCTCACCGAATTAATCAGCGCTTCCCTAATCCCCATTGAGGCGAACATGAGATCATTATATTTACCATTGGCGCAAAGTCTTTTTTCAACACTCGATAAAAATGGCAGCAGATCTGTTTTCTCAGACCTGCTGCCATCCTTTTTTAGTTTTACATTGATACTGATACCCTCGGTTTTATCCCATCAGGACTTCCACCCGGGCCTTTTCCCCGGACTTCATCAGGGGGAGGACACAGCCGGAAACAGGCTCACCGTTCAGCCTTATCTCACGGACGCCGTTCTCCGCACCCTCGGGATTTCTGACGGTTATCTCATACTCCGCGCCGCGGAATATGCGGCGGACAGTATATTCCTTCCACCGGGCAGGAATGGAGGGGGCTATTCTGAGGCCGTCAAGCTCGGGTATCACGCCGAGAATGCTCTGGGAAATGCTGACGAAGGTCCAGGCCGCGGTGCCGGTGAGCCAGCTGTTCTTTGCCTCTCCGAAGCTTGGGGCATCTCTGCCCGCTATCGTCTGACAGTAGACATATGGCTCGGTGCGGTGGATCTCGCTTATATCCTCAAGAAATGCCGGCGCTGTCTTGCAATACAGGTCAAAGGCTCTTCCTCCGTGTCCCATTTCGGCCTCGGCGCACACCACCCACGCGTTGTTGTGGCAGAAAATGCTGGCGTTCTCCTTATATCCGGGGGGATAGCTGGTTATTTCACCCAGCTCCAGCCTGTATGAGGTGTAGGCGGGCTGATTCAGGACTATGCCGTACTTTGTCTCCAGCCGCTCCTGTACGCTGTGAAGTGCCATCTCCGCCTGTCCGGTCTCTTTACCTATGCCCGCCATGACGCACATTCCCTGAGGCTCGATGAATATCTGCCCCTCGTCACATTCCCGGCTGCCGACAGGTCTGCCGAAGGTGTCGTAGGCCCTGCGGAACCACTCTCCGTCCCATCCGGCGCTCAGCACGGTAGTATCCATTGACCGGACCTGCCGCTCGACTGCCTCCCGCTCTTCATTTAATCCCAGATGCGAGAGAATGTCTCCGTAGGCTCTGCCGTATTTTACGAACATACCCGCAATAAACACGCTCTCCGCCACGGGGCCGTCGTTCGGGCCGGTGGTCTGGAAGCTCTCGCCGGGCTGAGACGAGAAACAGTTGAGATTCAGACAGTCGTTCCAGTCCGCTCTGCCTATCAGGGGCAGACCGTGGGGGCCCAGATTGGAGGCAGTGAAGTTGAAGCTGCGGCGCAGATGCTCCAGCAGCGGTGCGGAAAGCTCCTCATTATTGTCAAAGGGAACAGACTCCCACAGAACAGAGAAGTCCCCTGTCTCCCGCAGATATGCGTCGGTGCAGGCAATGAGCCACAGGGGATCGTCATTAAACCCGCTGCCCACAGCCAGATTGCCGTGCTTGGTGAGAGGCTGATACTGGTGATATGCGCTGCCGTCGGGGAATTGGGTGGCCGCAATATCCAGAATACGGCCCCTCGCCCTTTCGGGTATTATATGGACAAAGCCCAGAATATCCTGACAGGAATCCCTGAATCCCATGCCGCGCCCCATACCGCTTTCAAAGTAGCTGGCGGAGCGGCTCATATTGAAGGTGACCATGCACTGGTATTGATTCCAGATATTGACCATGCGGTCCATCTTCTCATTTTCCGACCGGACAGTGTACCCGGACAAAAGCCCGTCCCACATTGCCTTCAGCTCTGCCATGCAGTCGTCAAACACAGCCGGTGTGTTGTAGCGGTCCATCATGGCGTACAGCCTGTCCTTCTTCACAATGCCTGGAGAAGCCCATTTATCCTCACCGTTTTCAATATATGCCAGACACAGGAGAAAGCAGTCCGACTCCCCTTCTTTCAGGGAAATGTGAAACTCCATAGCCCCCACAGGCTGCCAGCCGTGGGCAATGCTTCCGGTGCAGCCGCCCGCCATCACGGCCTCGGGCTTTGAGGGCCCTCCGTATGTACCCAGAAACGCATCTCTTACTGTGTCAAAGCCGTCATAGTCACGGTCACAGAACATAGCCGCATAGTGGTCACGCCGCTCACGGTACTCGGTCTTGTGGATTATGGCCCTGTCCAGCACCTCCACCTCGCCGGTGGAGTAATTGCGCTGGAAGTTGTTGGCGTCATCATTGGCGTCCCACAGGCAGAACTCCACATACGGAAACAGCGAGAAGGATTTTGCCGACTCTGAGAGGTTTTCGGCTGTAACACGCATAAGAAGACAGTTTTCGCCCTTCGGCACCATCAGCTCCTGCCTGACGCGCAGACCGTTCTTCTCACCCTCAATGATCGAATATCCCATACCGTGCCGGCACCGATAGCTGTCAAGCTCGGTCTGCATGGGCTGCCATCCGGGGTTCCAGACCCTGTCACCGTCTCTGACATAGATGTGAAAGCCGTCCGCATCCAGAGGGCTGGCGTTGTATCTGTACCGGGTCAGCCTGCGCAGACGGGCATCCTTGTAAAAGCAGTATCCCCCGGCCGTATTGCTGCAGAGAGCGAAGAAATCCTCGCTTCCCAGATAATTTATCCATGGGAGAGGCGTTCTCGGTGTGTCGATCACATATTCTCTTTTCATGTCATCAAAATGTCCGAACTTCATTTCCAAGCCTCCGCATATTTGATCGTCTGCCGGCACCGTTTTACTGTGTGAAAGAACATTACAGTATTACAGGGGAAAAACAGAAACAGATGTACAAAACAAACAAATAAAAAGTATTAACAAATAATCGATTAAGTACGATTACTCTATACTATTTTTCCTGAGAAAGCAATACTATTGAAAAAATTTATCAGCTTTTCTGCCGGTATCATTTTTCTGTAAACCGGAAATAAGCTTCAAATCTGTAATAATGCACAAAAAGCTTATATCATATATGTGCAACGCAAACGAAATTTCTTTATTCTTTTAAAAAATCAGGAAAAAACATTGATTTTTTCTTCTATGTGATGTATTTTTTTGTTGCGTAAACGATTAAGTGAGGTCGGAGCTATGGTATCGATGAAGCAAATTGCAGAGATATGCGGTGTGTCCATAGCCTCTGTGAGCAAAGCGCTTAACGGTCAGAAGGATATAAGTGAAGAGACCCGGGAAATGATCCGCCGCAAGGCGGCCGAGCTGGGATATATGACCAACTCCGCGGCCAGAATGCTGAAAACCAACCGCTCCTACAATCTGGGCGTCCTTTTTGAGGACGGCGGCGGCAGAGGTCTTACCCATGAGTTCTTTGCGTCTGTGCTTGAGGGCTTCAAGTTTGAGGCGGCCAGACAGGGCTTCGATATCACCTTTATCAGCCGCAATCTGATGGACCGCTCCTCCAGCTATCTGCAGCACTGCAACTACCGCGGCTTTGACGGGGTCGGGATAATCTGTGTGGATTTCTTCGATCCGGATGTTCTGGAGCTTATCCAGTCGGATATCCCCGTGGCCACGATCGACCATATATTCAATAACCGTATCTCCGTACTGTCAGACAATGTTTCCGGTATGGAGGCGCTTGTTAAATACGCTTTCGACAAGGGTCATCGGAAGATAGCCTATATTCACGGTGAGGAGACCTCGGTCACCCAGAACCGCCTTACCGGGTATTTCAGAGCCTGTGAGAGTCTCGGTATTCCCACCGGTGATGATTATGTGAGAAGCGCCCTCTATTACGACGCCGATTCCGTCTGCGATGTGACGGCGCAGCTGATAGCTATGGAGGACCGCCCCACCTGCATCCTCTTCCCCGATGATTTTTCCCTGATCGGCGGTATCCGGGTCATAAACGATGCCGGACTCAGAATCCCGGAGGATATATCAATAATGGGCTATGACGGTATATTTGTCTCCCAGGTCATGAGTCCGCGGATCACCACCTATCGGCAGAATGCAAGGCTTATCGGCAGCACGGCCGCTTCAAAGCTGATCGAATTTATTGAGCACCCCAACACCACCATTCTTGACAGGATCGTTGTTCCCGGCGAGCTCATTGAAGGAGAATCGGTCAGGCCGCTTTAACTGCCTTCCCCGTGTTTGAAGGACATCTGGAGGATACGAACCGTGAAGAAGAAAGACAGTGCCTTTGCGCAGGCAAAAAAGCTTGTTGCCGGGATGACTCTGGAGGAGGCCGCCTCTCAGCTGTGCTACCGGTCCCCTGCCATAGAACGGCTCGGTATTCCGGCGTACAACTGGTGGAACGAATGTCTGCACGGTGTCGCCCGTGCCGGGACCGCCACAGTGTTTCCCCAGGCTATTGCCATGGCTGCATCCTTTGATGATGAGCTTTTGAAACGGGAGGCTCAGGCCATCGCCGTGGAGGCGCGCGCCAAGTTCAACGAGCAGTCGAGGCACGGAGACAGAGATCTGTACAAGGGCGTTACCATGTGGTCGCCCAATATCAATATATTCCGCGATCCCCGCTGGGGGCGGGGTCAGGAGACC
>JAZUJF010000167.1:0-5945 GCA_045642585.1 Candidatus Limivicinus sp. | reverse complement strand
TATGTGGGCTACAGATATTTTGAAACCTTCGCCCGGGATAAAGTGATATATCCCTTCGGCTTCGGCCTTTCGTACACCGATTTTGAATATGCTGCGGAGAAATTCAGCTTGACCGATACAGGCATCGGTTTTGAGGTGTGTGTGAGAAATATCGGCGGCACGGCCTCAAAGGATGTGGTGCAGCTGTATGTCAAGCAGCCCCGGGGCGTGCTGGGCAAAAGCGAAAGGGTGCTTTGCGGCTTTGCAAAGACAGGGACTCTCGGCCCCGGCGAACAGGAGACGGTACACATCTTCTGCCACTGGCGCACGCTTGCCTCCTTTGACGATACCGGGAAAACCGGATACCCCTATTCCTGGATAATGGAGGCCGGGGAGTACAGCTTTTTCTATGGAAACGGCGTGCGATGCACCCGAAGAGCCGGAAGCTTTACTCTCGGCGAAACGAAGCTTATCGAGAAGCTCCATTCCGCACAGGCCCCGGTAAGATCATTCAAACGGCTTGTATCCGATAACGGAGAGCTCGGCTGTGAAACCGTCCCGGCGCGGGAATACGACCTGTGGCAGAGAATACAGAGCGCACGGCCCGCCCTGCTTCAGAGGCGAAGCGAAAACAAGGTATTTTTCAGAGATATTGTTGAGGGGAAGGCTTCGGTCGAGGACTTCGTCGCCCAGCTGCCGCCGGAGCAGCTCTGTGTTCTGGTCCGGGGCGAGGGGATGAACTCGCCCAAGGTCACACCGGGTACCGGTGGTGCCTTTGGCGGTCTGTCGCCGTATCTGCGTGAGCTGGGCGTGCCCGTCGCCTGCTGTACGGATGGCCCCAGCGGCCTGCGTATGGATTCCGGAGCGAAGGCGTTTTCTCTTCCCAGCGGCACATGCCTTGCCGCAAGCTTTAACGAGGAGCTCTCCGGGCGGCTCTTTGAATATATGGCGCTGGAAATGCGGATGAACAGGATCGATGTTCTGCTGGGTCCGGGCGTAAATATCCACCGCAATCCCCTGAACGGAAGAAATTTTGAATATTTTTCCGAGGATCCCTTCCTGTCGGGCAGGATGGCGGCCGCACAGCTCAAGGGGCTTCATGTCCACGGCGTCAGAGGCACGCTCAAGCACTTTGAGGCAAACAATCAGGAGCACCTGAGGCGCATGGTCAATGGGGTCATATCCCAGAGAGCACAGCGCGAGATATATCTCAGAAGCTTTGAGATCGCGTACCGTGAGGCGGATGCAAGATGCTTCATGAGCAGCTACGGGCCTGTCAACGGCATATGGAATGCCAGCAGCTACGATCTTCTCACGGGCATACTAAGAGATGACTGGGGCTTCGGGGGTCTTGTGATGTCCGACTGGTGGGCGCACGGAAACGAGGAGGGCGGAGCGCCCTCCAAGCAGGAGGTTGCCGCCATGATCCGCAGTCAGAATGATCTGCATATGGTCAACGAGGACGCGGAGGCCAACTCCAACAATGACAACCTGATGTCCTCACTGGGGACGGAAAAGCTGACTCTTGCCGAGCTTCAGAGATCGGCGGTCAATATTCTGCGCGTCATTCTCGACCTGCCCGCAGCGGAAATAAGCCTCGGAACGGAATCACCCATGTACGCGGCGCTGAGAGAAGAAACCGGGCTCGGCGAGATATAGAGCCGGATAATAACTGAGTAAGCGGCTACATATAACACAAATTCTGTTTACTAACGGAGAGCGGTATCAGGCTTTACGCTTTTCCGTCGGAGCCGAAGAGACTGATCTTTTCCTTCACCACGGCTTTCATCGCCTGTATCTCCCAGGGTATGAGTCCCATCATGCTCCTGACTCCGGCGTTCATTCCCTTTTTGATATCCTTCATTCCGGCTTTGTCAAGGTCGGTAAAGATATTTACCTTGCACACGCCGTTTTCTACCGCGGTGCGGAAGTCATCTCCCGTGAGCCCGCTGCCGCCGTGGAGCACCAGAGGCAGCCCGGTTTTCTCCGATATCACCTTTATCCGCTCAAAGTCCAGTTTTGGCTTGAATTTGTAGTCACCGTGGGCGTTGCCGACAGCCACAGCCAGAGAGTCTATTCCGGTGCGGCGTGCATAGTCCTCGGCGACGGCGGGATCGGTATAATAATCGCTGGGCTTTTCCAGCTTTCCCTCGCCCTCATTGTCGCCAACATGGCCCAGCTCGCCCTCCACAGTGGCGTCCATGGCATGGCAGACTCTGACCATCTCCGCCACTGCCTGAACATTTGTCTCATAATCCGCCATGGAGCAGTCGTACATGATGGAGGTAAAGCCCAGCTTCAGCGCCTCCATACATCTGTTAAAGCTCAGGCCGTGGTCATAATGGACGCAGACCGGCACGCTGGCCCTCTTTGCCATAGGTATGAGATAATCCGCGACTATTTCCAGAGGCATGGCCGGCAGGAGAACTTCGGCAGTGCCGATCATGACCGGAGAACGCAGCTCCTCCGCGGTTTCAATTACGGCTCTGGCCATCTCCACATTGACCGCGTTGAAAAATCCCACTCCGTATTTCCCCTCCCGGGCCGGGAGGAGTATATCATTCATATTTACAAGCATTATTCATCCCTCATTATCATAAAGGCAATGCCGCGTAAGGCGGTGTTGCCTTATATTGTTTCCCATCCGCCGTCGATCCTCTCCAGAAGCTCCTCCACAGGCCGCAGACCGCTCAGCGCATCGTAAGCCGTAACACAGCAGGCACCCTCCGCCGCCGCCAGCGCCGCGCACTTCTCCGGCGGAAAGCCACGGAGTACAGCCGTCAGAAACGCCGCGATACTGGTGTCTCCCGCACCGGTTCCGGAGCGCACAATGTCCGGTCTGAAGCAGGGCTGTATACCCTCCCGGTCAGCCCAGACCCGGGCATCCAGCTCAAGCCTGCCTCCGACGGTTTTCATAGTCTCCTCATCGGCGGTCTTGTATACCATGCCGGCTGTACCGCATTTTAACAGCACCGCCCGACAGCCCATATCAAGGGCCTCCCGTGCCAGTGGAAGCGCCTCCGCGCTAAGGTCGAGCCCTTCGGTCATATCTCCGCCCCGGGCAGAGAGCCGGGCAAACCGCTCCCTGTCCAGCATGAAGCAAAGCTCCTCAAAGCTGGGCGCAAAGAAATCCACATACGGCAGTACATTTCGCAGAATGGCCCTCCAGTCAGCCCGGCCCGAGTCGGTATTGGGGTCAACGGCGGCCAGATCAAGGCTTGTGGCGATGCCGCGCTGCTTAATTCCGCAAAGCATCTCCCGCAGCTGGCGTCCGGTCTCTGTGTACATATTCTTCATAATGGGCGGATATCCGAAATGGAACAGCGCCGCATCCGACAGCTCCTCCTCCGGTATATCGCCGCAGGAAAAGCTGTCGTTTGCGCCGGGATTATGGAGAAATATCCGGTCATGTCCCGGGATGGCAAGTACCACGGAATAGGATGTGGAGCTCCCGGCATCCTCAATAAGGCCGTCTGCGCCGTATGAGGCGGCGATGCCCTTCACCATCTCCCCGAAAGCGTCCTTCCCTATCTTGCCCAGAAGGGTCACCTCGTTCCCCAGCAGCTTAAGCGCAAGGCCGGTGTTGGCAACGCTGCCCCCGGTATGTACATCCGCAGGCTCCATCTGCAGCAGCTTCCCCGGCTGAAGAAGCTCGGAGATGCTCTTTCCTTTGTTATCCGCAGGGAATACCGGAGTAATATCAAGGCAGATATGACCTGCCGCGATTATTTTCTTCGACATTATTATCTCCCTTCATAAAAAGAGCCATTCACAGGGAATGGCTCTGTAAAAATAAAAGAATAGGGAAAACGCTTAACGCGGTGTTGCCTTATATATTCAGACGATGCCCATAATGAGGCCGCAGACATACATCTCCAGCTGCTCAAATTTCTTTTCGGCGATGAGCTTGTCGGCATAGGCATAATCGTAGCGATCTACCTTCTCCTCCAGTGCCTTAAAGATCTCAAGACTGTTCTTCAGGTGCTCATAGCTGTCCTCGTCCGAGGTGGTGCGCATGGCCTTGACATCCAGACCCACATATCCCTTTTCCCAGTATTTGTTCTCTGTGAGTATCTTGATCTGGTTGAAGGATGCGCGCAGATTTTCCACACCGAAGGACTTGTCCTGATCGTAGCGTATGCCGTTCTGGTCGTTGAGGTGAACGGTGAAGAGCTTGTCAAAGGCAAGGGCAAATCCTATCTCGTTGGCGGGATCGAGCCCTGCAAGAATGGCGTGGGCGCTCTCAAGATTTGCCCCCACACGCTTGGGGTCGATGGTGGCGGCAGACACGCCCATTACATGGCCGATAGTGCCGCAGAAGGAGCGGTCAATGGGCTCATTGGGCTTGGACTCGATGCACACGCGGATGGTATCGTCGTACCTGAGCATATTGTTGATAGCCTCAACCAGCTGCTTTGTGGCAGTCACGGCGCTCTTTGCCTCGGCGCAGAGCGTACCCTCACGGGCGAGCCACAGCACGATAAGGTCACAGCCCAGCTCACGGGCGATGTCTATGGAGCGGTATGCGCGCCACATGGCAAACTCCCTGTCCTGCTGGCAGGTGCTGGTGAAGCCGCCGTCGGTGGTGTGTGGGTCCATCCACAGACGGGGAGCCACAAACTCCGCAGCCAGACCGTATTTATCCAACATTCCCTTGACCTTGCGAGCCTCGGCCTTGATCTCCTCAACGCTCAGGTCATTCATATTGGGGACTACATCATCGTCGTGGAACTGTACCGCGGAAAAGCCCAGCTCCGCAAACTTCCTGAATTTGGTCTCCAGGTCAATGGCATTTCGGGTCTCCGGGCCGTAGGAATCGGCGCCGGTGTGGACATTCCACGGTCCGACGGTGAACTTGAACTTAGACATTGCATATCCTCCTTAATATTTACAACAGATTATTTCCGTGTTTTCTGAAAAGCGAATACTGTTTGCCGTGAAAGCTCCTGTGGATACGGTTATTTTATTATACCTCTCCCATATTGTAAAGCCCGAATATTCTCTGTGTTGCCGCCCTAATCCACAATTCCGCAGGGTATTAACTCCGGACACTCATCATATTTCTCAATGGCCGCCTCCAGCGCGGCGATCATTTTATCCCTGCCGCCCGGAAGCGTCCCCCTCACGCGCAGAGGCACGAAGTCATGCAGGCCGTCATATTCCGCGTTTACGCCCTCAAGACCCCTCAGCATCGTCAGCTCCTCCAGAAGATTTTCCCGCTCGTCCGCCGGAGCAAATAGCCCATCCTCCACAAGCCTGTAAAGCTGAGACCCTTTATGCAGAAACAGCGAGAAATTGCATATTCTCACGGGCCTTGTTCTGTTGAAAAACTTTGCCAGCTCCCTGCCGTTCTCTTCTCCTCTGCCTTTGCCGCAGATGCCGGTCATAATATGTGCGTCATATTCTATCCCGCATCGGTGCAGCTTCTCAATAGCCCCTTCAGCCTGAGCCACAGTGTGCCCCTTGTTCATCAATGTGAGCACATCGTCCTGCGCGCACTCGATGCCCATATAGAGGTCAGTCAGTCCCAGAGAACGGAGTGAGCGCAGCTGGTCATCGCTTTTGGACAGGATGTTATGAACCGTTGCGTCCATACTAACGCTCTCGCACTTGGGAAAAGCCTCCCGCAGCCATGTAAGCACTGTCTCCAACTGCTGTGACGACAGCGAAAAGGCATTTCCGTCCCCGAGAAAGACCCGTCTCGGGCTCCCGCCCAGTCCGGCTACTCTGTCTATTTCCGCCTTTATCTCCTCCGGAGGGAGCTGCCTGTATTTCAGGTGCCGGAACAGCATACAGAACCGGCACTGATTGTATGAGCATCCCACAGAAACCGGCAGCATAAAGCTTGCCCGCTCCATGGGACTGCGGCATATCCGGCCTTCATAGTTCACGGCGATCCCTCCCTGTTGTTTCATATCTCACTGTGGGCTACTATAACATAATCCCGCCATTATATCAAGGGCACC
>JAZUJF010000166.1:0-3913 GCA_045642585.1 Candidatus Limivicinus sp. | reverse complement strand
ATGCCCTATGCCATGAGCGTTATCGTCTCCCGTGCCATCCCGGAGATAGACGGCTTCAAGCCATCCCACAGGAAGCTGCTGTACACCATGTTCAAGATGGGACTTCTCACCGGCTCCCGGACAAAGAGCGCCAATATCGTGGGACAGACCATGCGCCTCAATCCCCACGGCGATGCGGCCATATATGAGACCATGGTGCGCCTTTCAACGGGCAATCAGGCTCTTCTGGCTCCCTTTGTGGACTCCAAGGGCAACTTCGGCAAGGTGTTCTCCAGAGATATGTCCTATGCCGCCTCAAGATATACCGAGGCCAAGCTCTCCGGCATATGCTCAGAGATATTCAGGGACATAGACAAGGACACCGTTGACATGGTGGACAACTATGACGGCAGTATGAAGGAGCCCACTCTTCTGCCCACCGCATTTCCCAATGTGCTGGTATCCGCCAATACCGGTATTGCCGTCGGCATGGCCAGCCAGATCTGCGGCTTTAATCTGGGCGAGGTGTGCGACGCCGCTATCGGCTGCCTGAAGGACCCGGAGTTTGATATCATGTCCGTCATGCCCGCGCCGGATTTTCCCACAGGTGGCGAGATAATATATGACCGTGCCGCTATGGAGGCTATTTATTCCACCGGACGCGGCAGCTTTAAGGTGCGCTCCCGCTGGCGCTATGTGGAGTCGGAGCATATTATCGAGATATACGAGATACCCTATACCACCACCTGCGAGGCTATTCTCGACAAGGTGACGGAGCTCTCCAACGCCGGCAAGGTGAAGGAGATCAGCTATATGCGTGACGAGACAGACCTTAACGGTATGCGTCTTGCCATAGATGTGAAGCGGGGCACCGATCCCGAGAAGCTTATGCAAAAGCTGTTTCGTCTGACGCCTCTGGAGGATTCCTTCCCCTGCAATTTCAACATCCTCATCTCCGGCAACCCGAAGGTGATGGGCGTGAGGGAGATAATAGACGAGTGGTGTGCCTGGCGCATGGAATGTGTCCGCAGGAGAGTGTATTTTGACCTGCAGAAGAAGCAGGATAAGCTCCATCTCCTCAAGGGACTGGGAAAGATACTGCTGGATATCGACAAGGCCATCGCCATTATCAGAGATACGGAGCTTGAGGCCGATGTGGTGCCCAACCTGATGATGGGCTTCGGCATAGATGAGATCCAGGCGGAGTTCGTGGCTGAAATAAAGCTGCGCAACATTAACCGCGAATATATCCTCAGGCGCACCGCCGAGACCGCGAGCCTCGAAAAAGAGATAGAGGAGCTGGAGAGCATCCTCAATAACCGCCGGAAGATCAGAAATATTATCATTGAAGAGCTGACGGCCATCCGGAAGAAATACTCCGTGCCCCGCAGGACCGGCATCATCTACTCCCATGAGATAGAGGAGTACGACGAGGAGGAACAGGTGGAGGATTACGAGGCGACTCTGTTCCTCTCCAACGGCGGCTACTTCAAGAAGATCACCGCCCAGTCCCTGCGCATGAGCGGCGAGCAGAAATATAAGGACGGCGACGGACTGCGCCTGTCCTTTACGGCGTCCAACAGGGCAGAGCTGCTTATCCTCACCGACAAGCAGCAGATATATAAGGCCAGAGTGGCCGACTTCGAGAATACCAAGGCCTCTGAGCTGGGCGTATATCTGCCCACAAGGCTACAGATGGACGAGGGCGAGAATGTCATATATATGCTGGATCCCGGTGACTACAGCAAAAATCTGCTGCTGATATTTGAAAACGGCAAGGCTGCACGAATAGACATGACAGGCTATATGACCAAGACTAACCGTAAAAAGCTTGTCAATGCCTTCTCTGACAGGAGCCCTGTGGCGGCGGTATTCCTTCTGGACGAGGAGCGGGATATAGTCTGCTATTCCAGCGACGGCAGGGCGCTGATCTTCAACACCTCCATGCTCCAGATGAAGACAAGCCGCAGCACTCAGGGAGTGGGCGTAATGAGCCTGAAGCCAAAGCGTGTCCTTGAGGGCGCCCAGTGGGTGAAGGACTCCCGGATCCGGAATGTTTCACGGTACAGAGTGAAGAGCCTTCCCGGAGCGGGAGCTCTGCTGAAGGATGAGGACAGAGTGGAGCAGCAGATGTCGCTGCTTGACTGAGCGCCGATACGGTTTCCATATCAGGAAGTGTTCGGATGGGCTTTGGGAATTATTCGGAGGTAAGATAAGCCATGAAGAAAAGACTGGTCACGCTTCTGCTTGTTATGGCTTCGATGATAGGCCTTTGCGGCTGCGGTAATGCCTTCAGAAAGGAATATGTATCGGTCACGGACTATGTTATGCCCAAAACCGTGTCCGAATCCGAGGGCGGAAAGGTCACGGTGAAAAATCTTGCGGCACTGAAGCAGGCTATCCTTGATCTGGCATATGCCGGCAAAGAGAACGGCGTTGTGGTCTTCAATCAGGATTATGAGGGAGACCCCGTTGAGGATCTGGCCGCGGCCTGCTGGCAGGTGAGGACGCAGGACGCTCTGTGCGCCTACTGCGTTGAGAACATAGCATATGAGCTCAACAAGATCGTCACCGTTGACGAGGCGAAGATCTATATCAGCTACTCCCAGTACGCCGACAAGCCTCAGGACATAGTATTTCTCTCCTTCTCCTACGCGATGGAGTCGATTCTGAAAAAGACACTTGAGGACGGAAACCGGCACCGTGTTCTGCTTGTCAATAAGAGCGCATACGATGACGCCGATCAGGTAGAGGCTCTTATAACCAATATATACCATGCCAATCCCACAATTGTTCCAAAGAAGCCCTTTGTGACAGTCAATGTCTTCAGCGGCACCGGCACTCAGCAGCTCTATGAGGTGAACATAAATTACACCTTATCCGATGAAGAGCTGGCCCTCAGACGGGAGAAGCTTGCGGCCGTTGACCCCTTCGAGGGGATAAATATCTCCGCCATGAACGACGAGCAGAAAGCTATCACAGCGGCGGATTACCTTATCTCCACCGTGACTCTCGTTGACGACAGCCAGTACAACAACGCATACTCCGCCCTTGTTGAGCACACCGCCAACAGCGAGGGTATTGCCCTTGCGTATGTTGAGCTGTGTCACAGACTGGGTCTGGATGCGCAGATAGTATACGGTCAGCGCAACTGGAGCGACCACTGCTGGGCGATGGTAAAGGTGAACGGAGACCATTACCATGTGGATCTGGATGCGGCAATACAGGCCGGACCCGAGACATCCGTTTTGTGCTCGGACGAACAATTCTGGGGCAATTACAGATGGGATGTGGCATCCTACCCCAAATGTACCGGTACTCTCACTTATCCGAAGGTCACATCCGATGCGGATGAGCCCGATGAGGCCGAAAAAAACAATCGTTGATACCGTGAGAAATAAATCTCAGAACCGTGAGAAATAAATCTCAGATACCCTATTGACAAATCAGCAATATGTGGTAAAATCTACATCGTTGCTGATGCGGCTTTAGCTCATTCGGTAGAGCGCCACCTTGCCAAGGTGGAGGTAGCGAGTTCGATCCTCGTAAGCCGCTCCATAAAACCTATTGCCTTGTGCAATAGGTTTTAATATTATATGCGGGTATGATGGAATTGGCAGACATGCGAGATTTAGGTTCTCGTGCCGAGAGGCGTGCAGGTTCGACCCCTGTTACCCGCACTTCGCAGGAACGCTCCGGGCTCGCTCCCTCTGCCGCAAGCGGCAGGGGTTGAACAGCTTCGGGCGTTCTTTCTTTGCCGAAGCAAGACCCGGCGGGGGGATACGGTAATGGCGTAATACTAAGCACTGATAAGAAGAAGACAAAGATTTGCGAGGAAAAAATGCGCCGGACAAGGCAGCTTACGCAGAGCATAATGGAGATATATGGTCAAGGAAGCTAACGAAGTACGGCACAGTTTTTACCGCAAAGATTG
>JAZUJF010000165.1:0-2586 GCA_045642585.1 Candidatus Limivicinus sp. | reverse complement strand
GGGCGTTCTGCCGGAGAACAACATACCCCGTCTGCAGGAGCAGCTGAAGGGCAGAATGATCCTTATGGGAGGTATCGGCGCCTCCATCGACACGCCGGACTCTACCGAGGCAGAGATAAGAGAGTATGTGAAAAACGCGCTTAATGAGTTCTGCCCCGGCGGTCACTTCATCCCCTCCATAACCTACGGTCTTGCCGGGACTATATTCCCCCATGTGGACCCCATCATTGACGACGAGATAAACAGGTATAACAGTGCCGTTCATATGCCGCGAAAGACCCTCACCGCCCCGCGCAGAACGGCGAGAGCGGCGGCAAAGGTCAGGGCGGCAGAGGCAGAGGAGACAGGGGATGTCCTCACCGCCATATGCAGCGCCCTGTGCAGGGGTCAGAAAAAGAAGACTGCCGATCTGGTCAGTCAGGCTCTTGCGGAGGGAAAGAGCGCCGAGGATGTGCTGAATAAGGGACTTATCGCCGGTATGACCCGGCTGGGCGAGGACTTCTCCGCAGGCAAGGCATTTGTGCCCGAAATGCTCATGGCGGCAAGGTGTATGAACGAGGCCATGACTATTCTGAAGCCAATGCTTGCCGGAGACGGAGCCAGGGCTGTCGGCAGGGCCGTAATGGGCACGGTAAAGGGAGACCTGCACGATATCGGAAAGAACATAGTGAAGATAATGTTCGAGGGCAGCGGTATCGAGGTTATAGACCTGGGTGTGGATGCCTCCGCTGAGGACTTTGTGAACACCGCGAAGGACAATGGCTGCGATATTATTGCCTGCTCCTCTCTGCTGACCACCTCCATGAACGAGATGGGCAGAGTGGTCGAGCTGGCTGAGAAGGCCGGTATTCGGGATAAGGTGAAGATACTGATAGGCGGCGCTCCCGCTTCTCAGGAATTCTGCGATAGAATAGGCGCGGACTTTTACACCCCGGACGCCGCTTCTGCGGCAAGACTGGCCTCTGAGCTGCTGGCAAAGTAAGCGATAATGCCTTTAATACACTATCGGCCCCGATGTGTTGAATACATCGGGGCCGATGTCCCGTATTGAAAAACAGTATCAAAGGAGTAATCCAATGAAAGAGATCGCCGGGAGCAGGCGGTTCTGGACGACCCTGCTCACACTGGTAATTCCTATCGCTATACAGAATCTGCTGTCCTCGGCGGTAAACTCCGTGGACATTCTGATGCTGGGCTATGTGGGACAGAATGAGCTGTCGGCAGTATCGTTGGCAAACCAGTTTGCCTTTCTGCTGTTCGGCCTGCTGTTCGGTGTTAATTCCGGCATCACAATCCTTGCCTCCCAATACTGGGGCAAGGGTGACACGGATTCTATTCAGGTAGTCACCGGAATTGCCGCCAAGATAATCACCGCCGCCACCGTTATCATATTTGCAGGCTGCCAGATCGCACCGGAACTGCTGATGAAAATATATACCTCGGACCCGGTGCTGATCGGGATCGGCAGCAGATACCTGAAGGTGGCCTCATACTCATATGTGTTCTGGGGCATTGCCTCCTCCTATGAGAGCCTGCTGCGAAGCGTGGAGCGGGCGGTCACGGCGGCTGTCATCACATCCACGGCCCTTATCGTGAATGTCGTGCTCAACGCCGTGTGGATATTCGGACTGTTCGGCGCGCCGAAGCTGGGCGTAATGGGTGTGGCCATGGCGACGGCCGTATCGAGAGCGGTGGAATGTCTCATGTGCGTTGCGGACGCATCCCGGGGCAGACTGTTCAGGATACGACCCGGACTGCTCCTGCGCCATAACAGGACACTTTTCGGCGATTTTCTGAAATATTCCATGCCGGCGCTCATATCCGACGGCAGCTGGACGCTGGCCTTCTCTACATATTCCATCATCATGGGACACCTCTCATCCGATGTGGTGGCGGCAAACTCGGTTGTAACTACCGTGCGCGACCTGCTGAGCGTTGCGGCGTTCGCGCTGGGCAGCGGCGCATCGGTCATGGTGGGCATTGAAATAGGCAGAAACGAACTGAAAAAAGCAAAAGACGAGGGAGATCTGTTCTGCCTGCTGTCGCTGGGACTGGGCATCGTGACGGGACTGCTGATACTGGCATCCCGAAGGCTGGTCCTGAGCTATTTTGCCCTGTCCGAACAGGCCGCGGAATACCTCAACACCATGCTCATCATCAATTCCTACTATGTCATCGGCCAGATAATGAACACCCTGATAATTGCGGGACTGCTGAGAGCGGGAGGCAATACAAAATGGGGCATGAAGTGCGACATTATTTCCATGTGGTGTGTCAGCGTGCCCGTAGGATTTCTGTGTGCCTTTGTGTTCAGGCTGCCGCCCATGTGGGTGTATTTTGTGCTGTGCCTTGACGAGTTCTGGAAAATGCCTATCGTGCTGAAATATTACAGAAGCTATAAGTGGATACAGAATATTACCCGGTGAACGATGCAAAGATTGTTTCATACTAAGCACTGATAAGAAGAAGACAAAGATTTGCGAGGAAAAAATGCGCCGGACAAGGCAGCTTACGCAGAGCATAATGGAGATATATGGTCAAGGAAGCTAACGAAGTACGGCACAGTTTTTACCGCAAAGATTGTCT
>JAZUJF010000164.1:0-9054 GCA_045642585.1 Candidatus Limivicinus sp. | reverse complement strand
GGACGCCTTCCGCTACGGCATCATAGTTCTCGCTACCACCACCTACAATGGAGAAATCTTCCCATTCATGAGGGAGTTCATAAATCATCTCACCGAGCGCGGCTATAAGAACAAAACTATCGCGCTTATGGAAAACGGCTCCTGGGCTCCCATGGCTGCAAAGGTTATGAAGAAGATGCTTGAGGGCTGCAAGAACATTACATGGGCGGAGAATACCGTCACTATCAAGTCTGCACTGAATGCAGAATCCGTTGAACAAATCGAAGCTCTGGCTGAAGAGCTTTGCAAATAAAAAGGTGGTATTAGTGTAAGTCTGAATCTTCTCGTGGGTGCAAAAACACCGTCTATTATTATGATAGGCGGTGTTTTCTTATTAATACTATTCTCTAATAAAACAGATCATAATGAATAATATAAAAAACCGCCGCAAGGGTTAAGCCCTTACGGCGGAAAACAGCCAAAATATTGAGAATACAAACAGTGAAAGATCTTATGTCAGATCACTTGGTATTGAAAATCTTAAAGATGCTGTCAAAGGGATCTTCCTCGCTGTTTGCGGAAGCATCGGCAGATGCCTGTGCTGAGGCGGGAGCCTGAGCGGCGGCCTTCTCGGCGGCATTAGTGAACAGACCCTGTGCCCTCTCTCTTGCGGGCATGGCGGGAGGAGCAGACTGAGGCTGACGCTGAGGAACGATGGGTGCAGCAGCAACAGCAGCGGAGACTGCGGCCTGCTGTGCATTTGTCTCCTCAAAACCGGTGGCAATGACGGTGACGCGGATCTCGTCCTCAAGGGCAGGATCGAAGGATGCACCGAAGATAATATTGGCTTCGGGATGAGCGGCCTCCTGCACCAGACTTGCGGCGGCCTCCACATCCTCCAGATCCATATCCTCGGAGCCGGTGATGTTAATGAGCACGCCGTGTGCACCGTTGATAGAGGTCTCCATAAGAGGGCTGGAAACTGCCATCTTGGCGGCTTCCTCTGCCTTGCCTTTACCTGCCGCATGACCGACGCCCATATGGGCAAAACCGGCTTCACGCATGATGCAGGTCACATCGGCAAAGTCCAGATTGATAAATCCCGTGTTCTTGATGAGATTGGAGATAGAAGTGACTGCCTGAAGCAGAACATCGTCGGCAATTTCAAAGGCGTTAGCCAGAGTTACCTTCTGGTCGGTAGCAAATTTCAGTCTGTCATTAGGGATGATAAGAAGGGAGTCGACTCTGCCAAGCAACTCCTTAATACCGGCATTGGCCTGATCCATACGGCGCTTACCCTCAAACTTGAAGGGCTTGGTGACAACGCCGACGGTCAGCGCCCCGGACTCGCGGGCGAGCTCTGCCACGACGGGAGCCGCACCTGTGCCGGTGCCGCCGCCCATACCGGCAGTGATGAACACCATGTCGGCATCCTCGATAGCCTTTGCAACATTGTTGCGGCTCTCTTCGGCGGAACGCTTGCCGACCTCGGGATCGGAGCCTGCGCCCTGTCCTCTGGTCATCTTCTCGCCTATCTGGATCTTCTGGTCAGCGTTGGAAACCGCCAGAGTCTGTTTATCGGTATTGATAGCAATAAACTCAACGCCCTGAGTTCCGGACTTTACCATTCTGTTTACCACATTGTTGCCGGCACCGCCGACGCCAACGACTTTAATTGTTACAACATTATCCGGTCCCATATCGGCTTTGAAATCCATATCCTGCTGCCTCCTGTAATATATCTTCGCAGATCATGCGATAAATGTACAATTTGACACTGTGTATTCTATTACATTTAATCAAAAGAGTCAACTATTATTTTCATTAAGTGAAAGCTTTTTGTAAGACTTTTGTTACAGCTGATCAGGCCGGCCTGAAATGACAGGTTGCCGCATCGCTTACATCTATCGTGCCCACATCTCCGGTTTTAAGCTGTGAAAGGGCGGAGACCAGCATATTGAATTTATGCTCTGTCTCATAAGCGTCTCCCAGCTCAACCGTAAATCTGTCGGTGTACTTGAAGGAGACATGGTTCTTATTTGAGAAGTCGATCCACTGGACATCCCGGTGCAGTCCCCTTGCCTCAAGCTGATAAAGCACCTCTGCCAGATAATCCACCAGTTCATTGTCCCCGTCAACCGCGGTGAGCCTCTCACCGATAAGCAGAGTTCCGGGTGACATACCGAGGATCGGGATAAGAGAGCCAAGCTCATCTTCGTTTGCCTTACCGAGAATTTTGCAGGAGTGATCGATAGTCCAGTGCTCATCACCCAGAACTATATAGGCAAGTGCCTGGCTTTCGCTTACGGATATCATTACCTTATTGGGCAGGCTCCGCTCTATCGAAACCTCTTCAATATAGGGCAGCTTTGCGAAAACGCGGCTCAGAGCGGCAAATCTGTCAAAGAAAAACAGATTGTCGCCCTCCTCAATATCTATTGCGCGTATGATCTCTTCGTCACTGTAATGAGTATTCCCCTCTACGCGTATATCCGATACACGGAAAAACACACTCATTACGAATATCATTGCCAGAATGATCAGAAAGAACACCACCGGGCCGCTGAAGCTTTCAAGATACTGTGAAAAGCGTATCCTTTCACCTTTGCCGGAGGATGCTTTACTTTTTCTTTCGATTGCCATCTTTTACCCTTTCGATTACTCAAGGTATATGTCCGCGCCAAGAGCTCTAAGCCTTCTGTCAAATCGCTCATAGCCGCGATTAATATGTCCGTCATCACAGATAACGGTCTCGCCGCCGGCGCACAGCCCCGCGACTATCATCGCAGCTCCCCCACGGAGATCGGTCGAGGTAAGAGCCGTACCCTGAAGCCGCTCAACGCCGAAGACCTCGGCCACCGTGCCCGCCGTCTGTATATCGGCGCCCAGCCTGCGAAGCTCGGGAACATGGCGAAACCTGTTTTCAAAAATGTTCTCCCGTATAACAGTTCTGCCTCTGGCTTTAAGAAGGGCCGCCATAAGGACAGGCTGTGCATCTGTGGGAAAGCCGGGATAAGGCGCCGTACTTATCTCTCCCACTGAGACGAGATTTCCGGAAGAAATGACACGAACAGCCCTGTCAGTGGACAGTATATCACATCCCGCGTTTTTTAGGAAGTGGAGAACGGTTGAAAAATGAGCGGGATCAATTCCCCTAAGCTCAAGATCCCCTCCGCAGGCGGCGGCTGAACAGGCAAGGGTGGAGGCAACTATCCTGTCGGGGATTATTCTAAACCCCACATGGCTCTCCCCCTCCATGCCGCAGATCATTATTGTATCCGTCCCTGCACCCACTACATCCACACCGAGGGTCTGCATATAGTTCTGCAGCGCCACGATCTCCGGTTCTCTTGCGGCGCCGTGGATAACGGTCTCCCCTTTCGCCGCAGAGGCTGTAAGCATAATATTCTCGGTTGCGCCCACGCTGGGAAACGGAAGAAATATGTCTGTGCCCCGGATCCGGTCTGCTTTGCAGTATATCTCCCGTCCGTTCTGTTCTATCTTTGCGCCCATCTGCTTCAGAGCCGCCAGATGCAGATCAATGGGTCTTTTACCGAGCTGGCAGCCTCCCGGCAGACTGAGCCTTGCCTCGCCGCACCGGGCCAGCAATGCCCCCATAAAGATAACCGAGGAGCGCATCTCCTCCATAAGCGTGCTCGGAACTGATGATAAGGACAGATTTGTTGAGTCTATGTACACATCTCCCCTGCTCTGCTCGGCGACGCAGCCCAGATGCCGCAGAATTCTCAGGGCGGCGTCAACATCTCTCAGCTGGGGAACATTCATTAGTTCTGAGCGTGAAGGGCAGATGATAGAGGCGGCAATTATGGGAAGGGAGGCATTCTTGGAGCCCTGCACAAAACAGGCTCCTTCAAGTGTTCTTCCGCCCCGGATGTGCCATATGTCCATAGCAAAACCTCCCGTATTAGAAATCATCCTATCTTATGCCGGGAGGTCTGTATTGGTGATAGTATCAGTGTTTGTTCACAAGGTCAAGAATGATGGAAACGATCCTGTCTGTGGCGTCGGGAACAGCCAGCGAGTACATGGCCTGAGACATGGTTTTGAGCTTTTCAGTGTCGTTAAGAAGGCTTCTGACTCTCTCAAGAAGTGATGCCGCGTCAAATTCTCCCTCAAGCAGTACCTCTGCGCCGCCGGCTCTTTCAAGGACTCGGGCATTCTTCTCCTGATGGTTGTTTGTGACATTAGGTGAGGGAACCATAATGACCGGCTTACCCATAAAGCTCAGCTCAGAGATGGTGGATGCGCCGGCCCTGCACATGATAAGATCCGCCGCCGCCATTACCCGCGGCATATCGTAGATATACTCCCGCACATCCACGCCGCAGTCACCGAGCTCAGGCGCAGTTTCAGACAGGGTGCTCATAAGCTTTTCATAGTACCCTGCGCCCGCAGAATGGATCATATGAAAATCCCTCTGTCCCTTCATAAGGGGGATCATCTCTCCCACGGTTTTATTCATATGTCCCGCGCCCAGCGAGCCCCAGACAGAGACTACAAGCTTCTCATCGGCGGAGAGGCCAAGCTCCCGCTTTGCCTGTTCCATGGAATATTTACTGAATTGGCCGCGAACGGGAGTCCCGGTACGCTCGACCCGGTCGGGGTGTTTATAATACTGTCTGCTCTCCTCAAAGCCCACCATTATCTTATCGACTTTGTCCGCAAGGAGTCTGGTGGTAAGGCCGGGAAAGGCGTTGCTCTCATGGACGGCGGTGGGGATATGCAGCTCGGATGCGGCCTGAAGTACCGGGAAACAGACATAACCTCCTGTGCCTATGACGGCATCGGGCGCAAATTTTCGGATTATCGCCTTGGCCTGACGGTAGGAGACGGCCACGTTCCAGATCGTATCAAGATTATGGACTATGTCCTCTGCCTTGTGACCGCGGCTGAGATTGGACACGGTAATGCCCTTTATCTCATAGCCCTCACGCGGAACGAGATCCATCTCCATCTTGCCCTCGGCGCCGATAAACAGTATCTCACAGTCAGGCATAAGCTCCCTAAGCCTTCCGGCGACGGCAATGGCGGGGTTTATATGACCGGCAGTACCGCCGCAGGTGAAGATAAAACGCATTGAAATATCCCTTTCATTCACTGTGAAAGCTTCGCTTCCATAGTCCATTGTAATAAAACATCTTTATAACAGTGACATCTCTCGGGATGCACTGAGTATTATCCCAAGCTCTCCCATCTGTATGAGCAGAGCCGTGCCGCCGTAGCTGAACAGCGGCAGAGATATCCCGGTGCAGGGTATGAGATTTGTTACGACCGCAACATTAAGAAATACCTGAATTGCCAGAAGGCTGCTTATTCCCGCGCAGACAAGAAAAGAAAACCGGTCGTGCATATGCATGGCGATCCAGAAGCCGCGAATAATAAGCAGTGAAAACAGCACCAGCACAAGCATAGCGCCGATAAAGCCCAGCTCCTCGCACAGAACGGAAAAAATAAAGTCGTTATGCTCCTCCGGGAGGAAAAGAAACTTCTGGCGGCTGCCCCCCAGGCCAAGACCGCTCAGTCCGCCGGAGCCGATAGTGTACAAAGACTGGACTATCTGATACCCCTCGTCCGATGAAGATGAAAAGGGGTCAAGCCATGTTGTAATTCTGGTTGACGCATAGGGGAAAAATATCATTATAGTCCCCACCGCACCGGCGGCGGCTATGAGCGCCCCGATAAACCAGAAGAGCCTAACTCCGCCAAGAAAAAGCATCACTCCTCCAACGGCAATTATTATGACCGAGGCGGAAAAATGCGGTTCAAGAAGGAGCAGACCCACGATAACGCCCAAAAGCGCAATAAACGGCAAAATACCGTATCGGAATGTGCGCATCTTCTCCTTAAAATAGCAGGATAGAGCCGCAAAGAGGAGGATGACCGATAGTTTCGCCAGTTCCGAAGGCTGAACGGTGAGACCTCCCACGCCAAGCCAGCGACGGGAGCCGTTGGCTTTTATTCCAATAAACGGAACCAGTGCCAGCAAAATGACAGTCACGACGAAAAAATGGACGCAGTACCTTCTGTATATACTCATGGGAAGTCTGGAGCAGACTATCATCACCGCAACGCCCAAAAGAGCATACACAAGCTGGCGCACGAAATAATAATAGCCCTTGCCTCCGGTGACATTACTCGGGTCATAATAGGCTCTGGCATAGCTTGAGGACAGTACCATCACTATCCCCAGCGACAAAAGCAGCATCACAACAGCAAAAAAAGGCCCGTCAAAGTATGACTTCCGTTGAGCCTTTGAGATATTTGAAAAGTCGGCGAGGCGGGCGCTCTCATAACGCATTGATCCACCTCCCCGACTATTGGTTTCAAAGATGTAGGATCATGTATCGCACCCATAGAGCATCAACGGACACCCGGTATCAGTAGCGATGCATTATCCCTATAAATGATATGACAGCCATCACAGCGGATATGCCTGTGAATAACCAGAAAATTTCTTTCTCCTTCCACTTTTTTCCGGTCCATCCGCCCATCTCCAGGTGATGATGGAACGGGGCCATCTTAAATACGCGCTTTCCGTGGGTGATTTTGAAATATGCTACCTGAATAATATCGGAAAGGGTCTCTATAAAGAACACAAGGCCAAGGGGCAGAAGCATCAGAGGCAGGTCATAGACAAATGCCATTCCCGCGATAGCGCCGCCCAGAAACAGAGAGCCGGTATCGCCCATAAAGCACTTGGCCGGGTTAAAGTTAAATGTAAGGAAGCCGAAAAGACCGCCAAGAAGCGCGGAGGCGAAGAGACCCGGCAGATAGAACTCCCCCTGCCAGTAATATGTATACGCCACAAAAAACAGGCACACAGGGATGGAGGAGCCGGTTGCAAGACCGTCGATACCGTCGGTGATATTTACGGCGTTTACAGTACCCACAATGATAAACGAGGAGAGCAGGAAGTAGAGCCACTCCGGCACATCCAGACGGATATTAACAAAGGGAATATAGAAGCTGGGGCGAACATAGCCGATCTCACGCATGAGCAGTACGAACACCAGAGACGCCACAAGCTGAAGCAGGAACTTTGCCTTTGCGGACAGACCCAGATTCTGCTTATGCTTGATCTTCTCCCAGTCATCGAGGAAGCCGATGGCACCGAAGATAGACGCGAAGATGAAGATGAAGAAATGGACATGCTCATGCCAGATGAAGCCCTGAAAGCCCACGGTAAGGCAAACAAATGCCACCGCAAATATGAAGATGATGCCGCCCATTGTAGGTGTCCCGGCCTTGGATTTGTGCCATTCGACCTGTCCCTTTATCTCCTGTCCTGCCTTCTGTTTTCTGAGCCAGGGGATATAGTATTTGCCAAAAACCGTGGCAAACAGGAACGCCAGCACGAAGCCGGTAATCATCTTAATACTTAACATTATATAAAAGCACCTGCCGTCTTATATTCTGTGTTTTCTCTTTTCGAGATGTTCTGCCACGATCTCCCGCTCATCCATGTGATGCTTCTCATGGCCGATGACCTGATAATCTTCGTGGCCTTTTCCGGCTAATAATATTACATCACCGGGCAGGGCATTGTCAATAGCCCATCCGATAGCTTCTGTTCTGTCGCATATGGTTTTGTGCTCAGTCGTCCTGTTTTCCAGACCCACAAGTATCTCGTCAATGATAGTCTGAGGCTCCTCGGTGCGCGGGTTGTCGCTGGTAATAATTACAAGATCGGAGTTATCGGCGGCAATAGAGCCCATAATGGGACGCTTGAGTCTGTCCCTGTCTCCGCCGCAGCCAAAGAGACAGATGAGCCTGCCCCTTGTGACCGGGCGCAGGGATTTGAGCACCTTTTCAAGAGCATCGGGCTTATGGGAATAGTCGATAAGGATGCTGTAGTCTCCGTCAGTTGGTACGACCTCCATTCTGCCCTTGACACCCTTTGCGGTGGAGAGGGAATCGGCGCAGTCACAGAGAGGAATACCGAGGCATCTGCCCACGGCCATTACGCTCAGAGCGTTATATACGGAGAAAGCGCCGGGGATGCCCAGACGGGTACGGGTACTGCTCCCCTGCTCAACGGCTGTGAATTCCACTCCTGTGGCGGACAGGCTCACATTCTCGGCATGGAGATCGGCGTCAGGTTTATCCTCAGAGAACGTATATATCCTGCATCCGGCACCGTCCATCATGAACTCTGCCCATCTGTCATCCAGATTGAAGCAGCCGTATCTGCACCTTGAGAACAGTAACCGCTTCGCCGCGGCGTACTCCTCCATTGTGTGGTGGAAGTCCAGATGATCCTGAGAGAGATTTGTAAAAACGGCCACATCATATGCGATGCCCGCCACTCTGTTCAGAGCGAGAGAATGGGAGGAGACCTCCATTACCACATGGGTACAGCCCTCGTCGGCCATCCGGCGGAAAAGCTGCTGCAGCTCAAGGCTCTCGGGGGTGGTATGCTCAGTATGTATGAGCGTATCGCCTATCATATTTCCGTTTGTGCCGATAAGCCCCACCTTTGCTCTCAGCTTATCCTCCAGCATATGCTTTATGATATGGCTGGTGCTGGTCTTGCCGGAGGTGCCGGTGATCCCGATCATGCACATCCCGGATGCGGGATCGCCAAAAAACTCACGGCTGACAACAGCAAGAGCATACCTGCAGTCCTCAACCCTCACATAGGGCACATTACAAGCCTCCGGGACATCCTGACAAAGCACGACCCGGGCACCCATTTCAACTGCCTTGGGGATAAACCGGTGGCCGTCGGATTCAAAGCCCTTTATGGCAACGAACAGATCCCCGGGCCTGGTTTTGCGGGAATCATAGCTGATGCCGGATATGTCGGTCTCGGGATCGGCGGTGAGCTCCAGTACATCAAGCCCCGATATAAGCTCTTTCAGCTTCATATTAATCATCCATTCCGCCGCTTCGCGTCGGCACAAAGAGTAATAATAGCGCAGCATCTTATCACGCGAAGCAAAGGAATGATAAGATGATTAATAATTTTGATCATATCAGTGTGAAAGGTACTTTCACACTGATCATCCATTCCGCCGCTTCGCGTCGGCATAAAGTGTAATAAAACGCATCATC
>JAZUJF010000163.1:0-14555 GCA_045642585.1 Candidatus Limivicinus sp. | reverse complement strand
TTATTATCTCTACCTGATCCCGGTTCGCCCCGTTTTCTTTCGTCATCATCCGTCCTGCACCTCTCTCTGTGCCTATTATACCATAAAAATACCCCTCATAAAGCTTTTTCTCTCTATGAGGGGTACTTTGTCTACAGTCTGTCACCCTGTTTGCCGTACAAACAGGGTGTTTTTTGTGTCTTATTGACTATGGACTCAGGAGACCTTTGCGGCGGCTCTGCGCTTTTTACGCAGCTGGATGCTCTCCTTGATAGAGGGTCCCGCGGTCTGGATAAGGATGACAATGATGAGGACAAGACCCTGGAAGGTATCCTGAATATCAACGCTCAGGCCGGGGATAGAGACGATGATGAAGTTGATAGCGGTGTAGGACAGTGCGCCGAAGATAACGCCCAGCATATCACCCTTGCCGCCGGCCATGTTGACACCGGCCAGAACGACCGCCGCTATCGCGTACATCTCATAGCTGACACCGGAGGAAGCGGGGGTGACATTACCGATCTTGCAGGCCTGAAGGATGCTGCCGACACCGACCATAAGGCCGGTGAGCACAAAGACGGAGATCTTGACCCAGGTCACATTGATACCGGCAAGTCTTGCGCTCTTTTCGTTGGAGCCCACGGCATAAATGCTCTTGCCGTACTTGGTCTTTTTGGCGATGATGATGAAGAGGACAGCCATTGCCAGGAATACAAAGGTGATGTAAGGGATCTGGAAGGAGCCGATGGTGAGCTTGCCCACGCCGAACTTCATTCTCATGAAGTCATAGTTGGAGTTGGAGGACAGCATAGCGAACTGGGAAGAGGAGGAGCCTGAGATGGCGGGGTCGATCTTTCTGACGAAGGAAAGAGTGATCGAGCGGTAAATAAGCATTGTGCCCAGCGTGACAACGAAGGGAGGCATCTTACCGTAGCCCACCAGAAGCCCGTTGATAAGGCCGCACAGAGCGCCGGAGCCCAGAGCCGCCAGGATCATGAGCGGAATGGAGTTTGTGACATTGAACACCATGATGGTGACGCCTGTGCACAGGACCAGAGAGGAACCCACGGACAGGTCGATCTGACCGGTGATAATGATAAAGGCCATACCGAGAGCGATGGTGCCCACGATACAGGTGTTCTGGCTGCCCAGAATGGCGACTATATGGCTCCATTTGAACACATTGCCGCCGGCCTTGATGGTGTATGCGTAACCGATAAGGATGATCAGCAGAACAAAGATATAGCTGTAGGTGGACCACACCTTGCCAGCACGCTTAAGAAGAGTGTTGTCGTTTTTCATTTCTTCTTCCTCCGAATTTATATGGCGTTTGTGGCGTAGAGCATTACATCATGCTCATTGACTTCGCTGTGGTTGAATATCTTGACGATGCGTCCCTCATAGAAAACGATGCAGCGGTCGGCGACCTTGTATATCTCGGGGATCTCAAGGGTATTGATGATGATTGTCTTGCCCTCGTTGGCAAACTTGAGCATAAGCTTGTAGATCTCTTCCTTGGCTCCAACATCAACGCCCTGAGTGGGGTTATCGAACAGAAGCAGATCCGCGCCCATGTTCAGCCAGCGGGCAAGGAAAACCTTCTGCTGATTGCCGCCGGAGAGAGTGGTGATGCTGTCCGTATCGGCGGGGCCGGACTTGATATTGATGACCTCTTTCTGGGCCAGATACTTTGCGTTTTCTTCCTTGAGGTTAATAAACTGGTGCTTTGAGGTGACCACATGATCGGCCACATAGAAATTCTCCAGGATCGACATATCGGGGATAACGGAGTTCTCTTTCTTATTGGCGGGAACCATGCCGACGGAGTTCTTCATAAAGGAGATAATGCTTCCGCCGTCCAGCTCCCTGCCGTCAAGGATCATTTTTCCGCCCTCGATGGGCAGAGCGCCGAACATGGTCTGCATAAGCTCGCTGGCGCCGCAGCCCGCAAGGCCGGTAAAGGCAACTATCTCGCCCTTTTTGACGGTCAGATCAACATCGCTGAAGCCGTGTCCGCTGAGCTTCTTCAGCTCCAGATATGTGTCACCCAGCTGTCTGGGCTTATACACCTCTGCATCCACATACTGCACGCCCACCATATCGGATGTAATGGCATGGGCGGTTGTGTCCTTAATATATCCGGAGGAAATGAATTCACCGTTTCTCATGACAGTGTACTTGTCTGCGATGGCAAAGATCTCAGGCATCTTGTGAGAGATGAAGATGAATGACTTCCCCTGTTTTTTCAGATTTTTCAGAATTGAGAAGAGATGGTCTATCTCATCATTGGAAAGAGCCGTTGTCGGCTCGTCCAGGATCAGCAGCTTTGCATCCATATAAAGCGCTCTGCATATCTCAAGCAGCTGCTTTTCACTGGTCTTCAGCTCGGAGACCATGGCGCAGGGATCGATCCTGACGCCCAGATCCTCAAAAAGCTGTCTTGTCTTGGAGACCTGTTCCTTTTCCTTTATAATGCCGAGCTTGTTTTTAAGCTCTCTGCAAAGGAAAATATTGTCCGAAACGGACAGATCATTGATAACATTCAGCTCCTGATGGACAAATGCTATTCCCGCATTCTCCATCATCTGTATCGTAGGAGATGCATAGTTCTGACCGTTGAAAACTATCTCGCCGCAGTCTGCGGGGAGAACACCGGTGAGAATATTCATCAGAGTGGATTTGCCGGCACCGTTTTCACCAAGGAGGGCATGGATCTCGCCTTCCTCCACATTTAAATGTATGTCTTTCAGTACCTGCGTTCTTCCGAACGTCTTGGAAATGTGGCTCATCTCAAGAAGTGCCATGAGATGTTCCCTCCCTCTTCTTAGAAAATGGTTAAAAGAAAAGTATGCACAATAGAAACACGGGCGGAAGCGGGATGATCCCGCTTCCGCTTGTGTCGGAAAAGCTAATAATTCGCGATATCAGTGACCGGTGAAGCCCTCAACGGTAGCTGCGGTGGTGCGGTCAACGATGAACACGGGCTCGTAGGAACCGGAGCCGACCTCGTAGCTCCAATTGCCGTTGACATAGTCAACACCCATGTTGATGACGGACTGCATCATCTTGGGGGAGAAGAACACGGACATCATGTCGTCGAAGTACTTGTCGGCGATAGCTGCCTTCTCAGCATCCTTGCCGCTCATGACATCGTAGAGCTCCTGCATACCGCCGATAGCGGAGATGTAGACCTCCATTGCCTCCAGGTCGGCCTTGACTGCATCGGATGCACCGGCATTGATGTAGTTGAGGACGCCGAAGGTCATCTCATCGTCCATAGAGTAGATGTACAGCTTGTTGCCGTTTGCCTTTGCCTTGGCAACGATCTCCTCAAGCTTCTGCTCCATGTAGTCGTATGCACCGTCAGCAGACCAGTTGCAGACTACAGTGTAGCCGTTGAAGATAGCATCCAGAGCTGCCTGATCCCACTTCTCAGCGGTCTCGAACTCGCCATTAACCATGTCGGAGTACTTGATCTCGCCGCGGAGGAACTGCTCGAAGCCTTCCTGACGGCGGGAGCAGACGGTACCGTTGTCACCGTAGAGAACGACGACGGTGTCGCCGGCCTTCATGCCGTGCTGCTGCAGCCAGTATGCGATACCGGCGCCGCACTGCCAGTTATCACCGGAGTAGTTCAGAGCTGCGTACTTCTCGGTTGCCTGGATGATACGGTCGAAGGAGATGAAGGGGATGCCTTCTGCATAGAGGGCTTCCTGGCCGGCCTGTGCGGAATCGTCCAGAGCCATCATAACAACGATAGCTGCATCGCCGTTTGCAATGATGGTGTTGATCTGGTCGACCTGCTCCTCACCGGAAGAGGCGGGGATGTAGGTTGCCTTGAACGCGCCGGAGTTGGTGATCTCTTCGCACTTTGCCTGTGCGTAGGTACCTGCCTGAGCGGTCCAGCCGTGGTCGGGAGTGGGGCCCAGAACGTAGATGGTCTGAGCTGCCCCTGCTGCAGGAGCTGCTTCGGCTGCGGGTGTTGCCTCTGCGGGTGCTGCTGCGGGTGCTGCTGCAGGTGCCGCTGCGGGTGCTGCGGTCTGACCGCAGGCGCACAGAGCGAGAACCATGCAGAGAGCCATAAGCATTGCTATGAGCTTTTTCATTTGGTTTCCTCCATAAATGAAAATAAAATATTTATAATAGCCGCAATGCGGTTATTACCGGATTAAACGCTGAGAGTCTTTCCCTCTTCATTGGAGCGGATGCTGGCGAAAACGGCTCTCATGGAGTTGATAACGCCCCGGGCATCCAGAACAGACTCTCTGCCCTCAAGGACCGCGCTCACGAACTCATCGATAACGCCGGAGGCGGTCTGGTTATCGTTGGTCTGGATCTGGTCCACATCAAAATACTCACATTTTCCGTCGGGGCGGACGACCACGATGGAGTGAGCGGGATCGTCATAGATGCGCATGATGCCCCCGGTGCCGTAGAATACGGTGGTATTGTCCTCGGCGCCGTAGTATGTCCAGGAGGCGGTCATCGTGCCGACAGCGCCGCCGCTCATTGTATAGATGCAGATGGCATTGTCGTCAACGCCGATAAGCTCCCCGTCCTCGCCCCGCTTGTCCAGAGTCGCGAGCTTTGCGGTGGTGCTCACCACATCCTGACCCAGCATAAAGCGGATAGCGTCGGTCTTGTGGATGCCGAGGTCTGCCATTGCGCCCATCGCGGCACGCTTCTTATCGAAGAACCATGTGCCCTTGCCGGGATTGATGGACCATGTCTCGGGTCCGCCGTGGCCGAAGGTGGTGCGGAAGGTGAGAACATCACCGATATGACCGGAGGCTATAAGCTCCTTTGCCTTCACATGAGCACCGGCCATGCGCTGATTCTGGCCGATGAGGAGGCGCTTTCCGGACTTCTCCGCCGCGGCGATCATAGCCTCGCAGTCCTCGATGGTGACCGCC
Organism: Candidatus Limivicinus sp.; assembly: GCA_045642585.1. Classification (GTDB taxonomy): domain Bacteria; phylum Bacillota; class Clostridia; order Oscillospirales; family Oscillospiraceae; genus Limivicinus. The sequence goes on along the minus strand of JAZUJF010000163.1, from coordinate 9,663 downwards.
ATGGGCTTCTCACAAAGAACATGCTTGCCTGCCTCAAGAGCCTTGATGGCAAGCCGGGCGTGGGCATAGTTTGCCGCGCACACGGAAACCGCCTCGACCTCGGGGTCTGCCAGCAGCTCCTCCGCGGTATCATAGACCCTGCCGCCGTACTTCCTTGCCATATCCTCCGCCCTGCTGCGGGTGGGATTATAGAAGGCGACCAGCCTGCAGTTCTTATTTGCCGCATATTCGGGAATATGTCTGACCTGTGCGATCTTGCCGCAGCCGAGAATACCGATATTCATACGATTACCCTCCGAAATTAAAGTTCCTGTTTATATTCGTCCGTAGACTCGCGCACCTTGAGCTGATGCGGAAGGAAAAAATGATCCTGAGAGGGTCTTTTCCCGTTCATGCAGTCAAGAAGTATCTCCATGCTCTTCTTTCCCATCTCATAGCACGGCTGAAATACGGTGGTAAGATAAGGATGGAACATTGTCGTATAATCAACATCGTCAAAGCCGGTGACCGAAAGCTCCTCCGGTACCCTGATACCCATATCGACCGCCGCCGAAATAACACCGAGAGCCACAATATCCGAGACGCAGAACACCGCCGTGGGCCTGTCCCCGCCGCGCAGAAGCTCCCTCGCCGCCGAATAGCTGGAGGAGAAGGAATAGTCCCCGTCCGCGCAGGCTATGGGGCACGACTCCGGGTCTATCCCCGCCGCGCTTATCTCGTCAGAAAAGCCCCGGGTGCGAAGCTCGGTGGAAATAAGTCTGTTTGAAGCGCTGAGCATAGCCAGCCTTCTGTGCCCCAGAGAAAGGAGGTAGCGCACCGTCTCCCGGGCGGCGGCATAATTATCCACGGAAACCGTCGGTGCCACCGGCCTGTGCCCGTACTCACAGCACAGCACCAGCGGGAAGCGCCCCGCGTAGTCATCCATCCATTCCCAGTCCGTCCCGCAGCCGAGCACCACAGCGCCGTCAGCCCGATGGGTCTCAAGCATACTCAGGGTGTCCCGCTCGTTTGCCTCTTTGCCGTCGGTGGAGCAAAGGAGCATACTGTAGCCGTACAGGTGGGCGGCATCGCTCATCCCGGTAAGTATATGTGAATAGTAGGGGTTTGAAAAGTTCGGCGCCAGCGCGAGGACCACACGGCTCTCGTTCCTCCTGAGGTTTCTGGCCGAAAGGTTCGGCACATAGCCCAGAGTCCTTATCGCCTGCCTCACCGTCTCGGCCGTGGCAGGTCTGACAGAGGAGCTGTCGTTGAGCACTCTTGAAACCGTAGCCACCGATACTCCGGCCAGAGCGGCCACATCTTCGATCGTTGCCATAGCAGTCTCCAAAAATGTAATCCTTTACATTTTTCGTACTCAATATGATAACAGTCGATACCGTATAATGTCAATCAATATTATTCATATCGTTATGTTTTTGTATCAATTGCCATGTTTTTCAGCAGAAATTTGTGCACTTTTTCAAGGGATGCTCTCTGATCCCTTCTCTTCTCTTGACACGGGGTAAAAATGAGTATATTGTTTCATCGTCGATTGAAAATACCGCTTTCTAACGGAGGATAAAATCATGCTGAAATTCGGTCTTCTCACCGCAATTCTTGACGGCTGGAGCTTTGAGGAAGCCGTCGATACCGCCGCAGAAATGGGCTTTGAATGTCTTGAGGTCGCCTGCTGGCCCGCAGGAAAGGCAGAGCGCCGCTACGCCGGTGTATCTCATATTGACGCCGAGCGTGTTCTTGAGGACGATGAGTACGCCGCATATGTGAAGAACTATGTTCAGAGCCGCGGTATGCACATCTCTTCTCTGGCCTTCTATCCCAACACCATGGATCCCGACACCGAAAAGCGCGAGGCCGCCATTGCCCATCTGAACGCTGTCATAAAGGCCTCCGGCAAGCTGGGCGTAGGCATGGTCACCACCTTCATCGGCCGTGACCAGCATAAGACCGTCGAGGAGAATATTGAGCTGTTCCGTGAGATCTGGCCTCCCATCATAAGGCTGGCAGAGGAGAACAATGTAAAGGTAGCCATCGAGAACTGCCCCATGCTCTTCGGCCGGGATCAGTGGCCCGCCGGACAGAACCTCATGTGCACTCCTGTTATCTTCCGCAGGCTCTTCGAGATCATCCCCTCCCCTAATTTCGGCATCAATTTCGACCCCAGCCACTATGTCTGGCAGCAGATGGACTATATAAAGACCGTCTATGATTTCAGGGAACGCATCTTCCATGTCCACTTCAAGGACATCAAGCTCTACCCTGAGAAGCTCAGTGAGTGCGGAGTGCTGGCATATCCCCTCGACTATATGAGCCCCAAGATCCCGGGTCTGGGAGATGTGAACTGGTCAGGGTTCGTCTCCGCCCTGAACGACATCCGCTATGACGGCGATGCTGTTATCGAGGTGGAGGACAAGGCCTTCGAGAGCTGCCGCGAGGATATTCTTAAATCCATCAGGCTCTCCAAGAGGTATCTGGACAACTTCATAATGACCTGATAAGTATAAGGCAAGGCCGGGATGAACTTCCCGGCTTTGTTTTTTCCGAAATAAGGAAAGGTCTTTTCGGAATTTTCCATATTTGCATTTCCGAAGTTTGACAAATACTGTTATTTGTGGTATGGTATAGTACATACTATATAACAGCGTATGCGCTGAGGTTATAGCAAAAAAGTATCTGGAGGTATTCAATGAAAAAGCTGCTTGCGTTGGTGCTGAGTATTCTCATTCTGGCATCCGTCTTCCCGCTTGGCGCTCTGGCCGAGGAGGAGGCTCTGCCTGCCGGAACAGAAGCGGAAGAAAAAGTTGAAGAGGAGGCTCTTCCTGAAGTCGTCCCGGAGGAACAGCCTGTTGAAAACGATGCTGAAGAGGTACAGGAAAAGGAAGCCGAGGAACCTGAAGCTGAGGAAGAGCCGTCTTTGATGATGGCCGGCCTTATGCTTATCCCCGAGGCAGACCTTGACGAGCTCACTGTGTTTGTTGCGAAGGACAGCGAAAACGGTCTTGACGGTGATGTTGCCGTTGTGCTCGATGACAATGCCGGTACTGTTTACCTGCCGGGCAGTGCGAATATCGAGGCGCTGTCTCTGTCCTGGACTCCCGCGGCGGGGATCACGGTAAAGGTCGAGGGCTATGAAGACGGTGAGGCGCCTCTGCCCGCCGCCGGAGGCTCTCTTACATACCTTTTCTCCAACGGGAAGGATCAGCGTGAGATCACTCTGACCACCATTCAGGGCTCCGAGAGCGTGGCCGGTATGTTCATCACCATTGATGAAACCATGGGCACCATCGCCGCGATGAACAGCGATCCCAGCCATGAGACATCATGCTACGGCAAAATGGGCTTTGAAGAGAACGAATACTTCATGAGCATGAAGGGCCGCGGCAACTGGACATGGCGTCAGGGCGGCGACAAAAAGCCCTATAATGTCACTCTGTACAAAAAAGCGGATTATGACAAAAAGCAAAAAGCAGAGCTTATCGAAGGTGTGGAGGCCAAAAAGTGGACCATTCTGTCAAATTCGACCGACACCTCTCTCCTGAGAAACAGGCTCGGATTATACATGGCAAATGAATTGGGAGTCGGACTGGATACCAGGTTCGTCGATGTGTGGCTGAACGGTGAGTATTTCGGCAATTATCTGCTGACTCCGAAAAACGACTATCAGGTTCCGGACGAAGGCTTCATGGTGGAGATCGACAATAACAGCGATGTCGATCAGTTCACACTGAACGGTTCTCCAAACTTTACGGTGAAAGAAAAGCCTGACGATATTTCCGTAAACGATGTGAAAAACGCCGTTTCCCCCGCATGGGATGCCGTCAGGGATGCCAATTCCGATTCCTATCTGAATTATTTCGATCTGGATTCCTGGGCAAAGATGTATCTTCTCAATGAGTTCTATAAAGATAATGATGTCAGCGCCGGAAGCATTTTCTTCACCAAAGCCAGCATGGACAAAGGCGACAAGCTCGTTGCCGGCCCCGCCTGGGATATGGATGTTTCATTGGGTCGTACTAACACCTCCTGGGTCAATATGGACCGCAGCAAGGAAAATTCAGGCGACGGCTGGTATATCGACCTGATCAACGGGACGAATATTTTCCAGCTGTTGGGAAAGCATAAGAGCTTTATGATGCGCGTGTACGAGCTGTACAACGAGTACAAGTCTGTTTTTGATTCGGCTGAAATGTTCCTGGAGCAGGAAATCGAGGCTCTGCGGGACTCCGCAGATATGAATTTCACTGTATGGGATGCCGGGTCAACAATCGCAGCAGAATACCTGGATTCAGATAAGAGCTTCGGCTCCGGTAAATACGCCGTGCACTATGTTGCCACCTCTGAATGGGGTGACTTTGTGTACAATCTTCAGGAGTATGTTTCCAAGCGCCTTGCATTCCTCTCCGACAACCTGACATTTGTAAAGCCGGTGGGCATTCTCAGCGGAGAGACCTCCTACATAGTCGGTGAGACGGTTTCCCTTGCGGCAGAGCTCTCGGCAGGAAACGCGCAGTCGTATAAGTGGCAGAGCTCCGCTGACGGCGTGCAGTGGACAGATATCCCCGGCGCCGCCTCCGCCACATTCAGGACCTCGGCTCTGAAGGATACCGACGGTATGTCCTTCCGCTGTGTCGTATCCGGAGGCCTTGGACCTATCCAGACCCAGCGCGTGGCAAAGGTCGGACTGACGGCAGAGTCGGTTCTCGGCCCTGTGACGGTCTCCACCACCATGGAAGGCCATCAGCACGGCGCGGCCTCCTCCGTGGTCACGAAGCCCACCTGCACCGAGGGCGGCTACACCACATTTACCTGCGCCTGCGGTGAGACCTATACGGGTGATTACACCGATCCTACCGGACATAATTACGGCCAGCCCAGCTTCAGCTGGAACGGATATAACTGCACGGCCAGTGTCAGATGCTCCTGCGGCGATACTCAGTACCCCGAGTGCACGGTGACAAGTGCCGTGACGAAGAACGCCACCAGCCTCACCACCGGCGTCCGCACCTATACCGCCAGAGTGACAGTCAACGGCAGAACCTATACCAGCACCAAGACGGAGACTATTCCCCGCACAGGCGGCGGCAGCAGCGGCGGCGGCAGCAGCAGTATTCTGGGCAGACTCTTGGGCGGCATCGGCAGCATCGTCAGCTCTATCACCTCTGTTTTCTCGTCCATATTCCGCTGGTAACACACGGTATAAGAAAAATTGAATAAAAACAGAAAGCCGGGATGAATTTCCCGGCTTTCTGCATACATAATACTGATACCCAATAAAAATAAGCCCGGATCCCGGAAAAAACATCTCCGGGCTCCAAGCCCCAACATCTTAATGATAGCATACGCTATATGAAAAGTCAATATTAATTCGCTTGTTCTGCTAATTTTCGTAGCTTTAACTAATTTAGCGTATTTATATTTGTAAATTAATGATAATTGCTTTTTCCGCTCATATCTGCTATATTATAGCCAGAAAGGGTGATACCGATGTACATGTAATGTACTCCCGTAAAGAAAGGTCAGACGGGAGGTAAGCCGCACAGGGTTCACAAAACAGATACAGTCCGGCGCAGAGACAACCCCACTTTCGGGGAGCAGGCAGAAAGTAGTTTTCGTGCAATATTTGCGGCCGTGTGACAGATCGGTTCAGGGTTCCCGGCGCACCAATTCAATTGAATACGGAGGTAACCAGGATGTTAGATACTAAGAATTCAGAAAAGTAGCCCCTGATCGGAGTTTAAATGGACTTACCGGTCAGGGGTTACTTTTTTTGTATGCCGTATTAAATCTCCATGCGCTTTAACGCGTACCGCAATAAACGAAAGCCGGGTGCCGTTCTATGCCTTCCCCTTCCGAAGAAGGGGAAGGGGGACCGCTTGCGGTGGATGAGGTTTTCCCCTGAAAAACATCGAACATACTGCAATGTCCGACATTTTAACGGGAGAGCTCATCATTCCAGCTCTGCAACGAACCGGCGAAGCTGTTCATTCAGCTCCTCCACGGAGCCGTTATTTGTGATATATCTGTCGGCAATGGCGATCGGCCCGCCCTTGGCCAGATTTTCTATCTCGGCGAAATCCCGCTTCCGGGCGTCCTCCGCGGTGAGGGGGCGAACGGGTCTGTCGGCGAGGCGCTCATATCTGACCTTTCTGTCGGTCACGATGGCGACGATCAGCAGATCGTCACCCAGTATGTCTTTAAGATGCACATATTCCTGCCATGAGTAGAGCCCGTCAAGCACGGTGTTTCCCTCTTTGGCCGCTTCAACTATCCTGTCTCCCAGAATGATCGCGAACGCGGCAGGGCCGAGGTCACGGCGCAGCTGCTCACGGACTGAGCGCTCATTGGCCTCATTCACATCCATGCCGCGCTTTTTCAGCTCCTCCATCGTCACGCCGCCGAAATAAAAGCTTCTCCAGCCAAGCTCCCTGAAAAAATCGGTCACTACGGATTTGCCCGAGCCGCACATTCCTACCACGCCTACTACTTTATGCATATGATAATCCCCCGTCAAAATGATCTGTTCCGATACTGCCTTTATTATATCACATGATCCGAAATACACAACGGTTTTGTAATGCCGCTTCTCGTTATTGATATTTTGTATGAAATAGTATATACTGGAAAAACAGGGTATTCCCCTGAAAATATAATCTCTGCGGCTGCCAGCCGTGGGAAAGGATGTAAAATTATGGCAAATGAAAGAATGGACAAGATCGTAGCTCTGTGCAAAAACCGCGGCTTTGTATACGCGGGCAGCGAGATCTACGGAGGACTGGCAAACTCCTGGGACTACGGCCCTCTGGGAGTTGAGTTCAAGAACAATGTGAAGAAGGCATGGCTCAAGAAGTTCGTGCAGGAGAGCCCCTACAATGTGGGTCTTGATGCAGCCATCATCATGAACCCCCAGACATGGGTCACTACCGGACACGTTTCCAGCTTCTCCGATCCTCTGCTGGACTGCAAGAGCTGCAAGGCCCGCCACAGAGCGGACAAGCTCATCGGTGAGGAGCATGAGGAAGTCAATGTTGACGCTATGAGCTTCGACGAGATGGACGCTTTCATCGCAGAGCACGAGGATATCGTGTGCCCTGTCTGCGGGAAGCACAACTTCACCCCCATACGCAAGTTCAACCTGATGTTCAAGTCCTCCATCGGTGTGACCGAGGACTCCTCCTCTATATGCTATCTTCGCCCCGAGACCGCTCAGGGTATATTCGTTAACTTCGCAAATATTCAGCGCACCACCCGTAAAAAGCTGCCGTTCGGCGTATGTCAGGTCGGCAAGGCCTTCCGCAACGAGATCACCCCGGGCAACTTTACCTTCCGTACCCGTGAGTTCGAGCAGATGGAATGTGAGTTCTTCTGCAAGCCGGGCACCGACCTTGAGTGGTTCGCATACTGGAAGGACTACTGCCAGAAGTGGCTCCTGAGCCTCGGCATCAAGCAGGAGCATCTGAGACTGCGTGACCATGAGCCCGCGGAGCTGGCATTCTACTCCCGTGCCACCACCGACATCGAATACGCCTTCCCGTTCACCGACTGGGGCGAGCTGTGGGGCATAGCCGACCGTACCGATTTCGACCTTGGCCGTCATCAGGAGGAGTCCGGCAAGGATCTGACCTACTTCGATCAGGAGACCAACGAGCACTTTGTGCCCTATGTCATCGAGCCCTCTCTGGGCTGTGACCGTGTGGCTCTGGCCTTCCTGTGCGAGGCGTATGACGAGCAGGTGGTGGGCCAGGACAAGAACGGCAAGGACGATGTGCGTACCGTTCTCCATCTCCATCCCGCTCTGGCTCCCTACAAGTGCGCTATCCTGCCTCTGAGCAAGAAGGACATTCTCACTGGCCCCGCAATGGAGCTGTATCAGGAGCTTTCCAAGGAGTTCATGTGCGATTACGACGAGACCGGCTCCATCGGCAAGCGCTATCGCCGTGAGGATGAGATCGGCACTCCCTTCTGCATCACCTTCGACTTCAACACCGTCGGCACCGAGACCGATGCGGCGGATCACTGCGTCACCATCCGTGAGCGTGACTCCATGGAGCAGGTCCGCATCCCCATTTCCGAGGTCAAGGCATATATCACCGAGCGTATTAAATTCTAATCAATATCAGGTAGAGTGATGAAAGACGGATTTATTAAAGTCGCAGCCGCGTCCCCGGTCATCAGAGTCGCAGACGCGGAATATAACGCGGATAAGGTCATCGAATGTATCAGACAGGCTAATAAAAACGGCGTGAAGATACTGGTGTTCCCGGAGCTCACTCTTACCGGCTGCTGCTGCTACGATCTGTTCACCCACAGGGTCATCTTCGACGGGGCGAAGAAAGCTATGGAGAGAGTCGTTGCCGCCACCGCCGGGATGGATATGCTGGCATTTGTGGGTCTGCCCTATGCCGCGGGCTCCCGTATCTACTCCGTCGCCGCCGCTGTCTGTGACGGTGAGCTTCTGGGTCTGGTGCCCCGTGAGAATGTGAACGGCACCTGCTTCTCGGTATATGACGACGAGGATGCTCTGGATGTATCGGTGGGCGCATATGACAGCTTTCTGTCCTCCGATGTCCTGTTTGAGCACGTGTCTATGGACGGGCTGAAGGTGGCGGTGGAGCTGGGCGGCGATATGGACGCCGTTGCCTCACCCGCTCTGCGCCATGCTCTCTCCGGGGCAACGGTCATCTGTCAGATGGCCTCCTTCCCCATGACCGTTTATTCCGACAGAGAGGCCGAGCTGAACGCGAGGTTTGAGTCAAAGCGTATGCGCTGCGGTATCGTCATGGCCGCCCCCGGAAAGGGCGAGAGCACTACCGACAATGTGTTCTCCGGCCTGTGCATGGTGGCGGAAAACGGCGAAATTCTCGCACAGGGCGAGATGAGTGACTGCTTTGTCATGAGCGAGGTCGATATTGACCATATGCTCAACCTGCGCCGCAGGGAAAATCAGTTCGATGTGAGTGATTATCCCCACTATGTCTGTCCCTGGGGCGGGGAGCTTGAGGAGACCGTTCTCACCAGAAAGTATCAGAAATATCCCCATCTGCCCGCAGACGCAAAGGATATGGCGGCATACTGTGAGCGCATGATCGACATTCAGGTGTCCGGTCTTGTAAAGCGCATGGAGTACGCTCACCTTGACCATTGTGTAGTGGGTATCTCCGGCGGCGTTGACTCCACTCTGGCTGTGATGATCTGCGCAATGGCGGTAAAGCGCATGGGTCTGCCCTCAGAAAATGTAGTGGCCTGCACTCTGCCCTGCTTCGGCACATCCTCCCGCACCAAGTCCAACGCCGTTGTGGTGGCCGAACAGTGGGGCTGTGAGGTGCGCATTATCGACATCGGCAAGAGCGTTTATCAGCACTTTGATGACATCGGTCACGCCCATGACGACTACTCCATCGCCTTTGAGAACGCTCAGGCCCGGGAGCGCACTCAGGTACTGATGGACATCGCGAACAAGGTGAACGGTCTGGATGTGGGCACCGAAGACCTCAGTGAGTTCGTTGACGGCTGGTGTACCTATAACGGCGACCATACCAGTATGTACGATGTCAACATGGGTCTGACCAAGACGCAGGTACGCGCCAATGTCACCTATATCGCCGGCAAGACCGAGGATAATGTCCTCAAGGCCGCTCTCTATGATGTGCTGGATTGCCCTGTCACCCC
>JAZUJF010000162.1:0-3738 GCA_045642585.1 Candidatus Limivicinus sp. | reverse complement strand
ATCAGAACCCATTTTCTCTCGGTATCTGCTCTTGCCGCATTATGCGGTGTTGCCTTAATGAAACCTTGTTGATACTGTTTCATATGCCGTAATATGCCGTATGTAAAAATAATTTCCTTGACAGTTTCTGTTTGTAATGCTATTATGTTTTAGCTTGCCTGAAAACCCGGTAAGCGGATAATTTTGTCAACTACTTTGTCCGTCCTCGGAGGGACAATGTTGAGTATTTACCGAAAGGAGTGCACACAATGCTTCGTACCTACCAGCCTAAGAAGCTCCAGCGCAAGAAGGAGCACGGTTTCCGCAAGAGAATGGCAACCGCCAACGGCCGCAAGGTCCTGTCCCGCAGAAGAGCAAAGGGCAGAGCCAAGCTGAGCTACTGATCCCACGGCAAGCACCGGTGAGCAACTCATTAAGGGAATATTTTTTCAGGGCGGAGCGATCCGCCCTTTAGGTGTTTGTACAGATTTTGCTTTTGTGGAGTTTGAATGGACGCGAGAGTTACTATAAAAAAGAACAGTGATTTTCACCGTCTCTATTCCAGAGGCAAGAGCGCAGTTGAGCCCTGTCTTGTGGTGTACTGCCGCAGAAATAATCTGGGCAGGAACAGGACCGGCTATACCGTCTCCTCCAAGCTTGGCGGGGCCGTTACGAGAAACCGTGTCCGCCGCAGGCTGAGAGAGATATACCGCCTCAATGCTTCCTCTCTTAAAAAGAGCTTCGATATTATCATCGTTGCCAGAAGCCGGGCCGTCAAAGCATCATATCAGGAGCTTGACCGTGCTTTTCTCAAGACCTGCCGCAAGCTGAATCTGACGATGGAGGAGATCGAATGAAGGGCTTTATGCTTGCCTGCATACGGTTCTACAGGAGGAACATATCTCCCATGCGTCCTCCCTGCTGCCGCTTTATTCCCACCTGTTCCCAGTATGCTCTTGAGGCTATCGAGAAATACGGTGCCTTGAAGGGCGGATGGCTGGCTCTCCGGCGCATACTGCGCTGTCATCCTTTCCATATCAAGGAGCAGCCTCTCTACGACCCCGTTCCCTGATCCCGGTGTCCTGTCGATCAAAACCCGTCGGCAGGCAGAAAGACAACAATAACGAGGAGTAACCTATGGGTGCATTAATCTGCAGAATTTTTTCCTGGCCTCTCATAAAGTTTTATGAGCTGACCGGCAACTATGGCATTTCCATTATACTGTTCGCCCTGCTCGTTAACCTCATCATGATCCCCTTCATGGCCAAGTCCAAGAAGAGCATGATGCGCTCCACCCGTCTCCAGCCCAAAATTCAGGAGCTGCAGAGACGCCATGAGGGCAACCAGCAGAAGCTGAATCAGGAGATGCAGAAGCTGTATCAGGAAGAGGGCGTCAATCCCATGTCCGGATGCCTCTGGTCCCTGATCCCCTTCCCCATCCTTATCGCACTGTACAGCGTTATCCGCCAGCCTCTGTCCAGAATGATGTTCATGACCGAGGAAGCCGTTGAGACTCTCAAGACCTTTCTCGTAAATCAGGGCTGGTATGTCATCCCCGCAAAGACCGACGCTTATATTGAGATCAAGCTTGCCAACATCGCCCACCAGCACTGGGACGAGGTTCAGGCAGCTCTGGCCGGCAAGATCGACGGCCTCATGAACATTGATTTCTCATTCCTCGGCATGAACATGGGCGAGCAGCCCGACTGGAAGTTCTTCACCTCCGTTGACTGGTCCGATTCTTCCAAGTGGCTCCCCGCGCTGGGACTGTTTCTCATCCCTCTCATATCCGCCGCGCTGTCTTACCTCTCCATGAAGGTCAGCAATCTCTCCAACCCCACGAACGGCGATAACCAGACTCAGGCCTCCATGAAGAGCATGACCATTATGATGCCTCTTATGAGCATCTGGATCTGCTTTGTCATGCCCGCCGCAATGGGTATTTACTGGATCGCCAACTCCGTGTTCGGCATGATCCGCGACTACGCCCTCACCAGGAAGTACAAGAAGCAGCTTGACCTTGAGGATGCGGAGCGTGCCGCCGCCCGCCGTGCCCGCGAGATGGAGATCGAGGCCAGACGCATTGAGACCGAAAAGCTCCGCGCAGAGGGCAAGACCGATGTCAATGCCTCCACCAGCAAGAAGAAGCTGCAGGCCAGTGAGAAGCAGAAGAACGATGAACGCAAAGCCGCTCTCGAAAGGGCAGAGCGTGCCGCGCGCCGTGAGCGTCTGGGCATAGAAGAGCCCGAGAAGCCCGCCTCTCAGGTCGGCACCCGCCGCTATGCCAGAGGCCGCGCATATGTGGCAGACCGCTATACCAATCCCGAGAATGCCGAAGCCGCTACCGAAATGGCAGCCGCCGAGAGCGAGAACGCCGAGTCTATTGACAGCACCGTCGCTGACGATGTGATCATCCCCGTGGAGGAGACCGCCGTTGATGAGACCGTCGTTGAGGAGACCGTCGAGAACGCCTCCGCTGAAAAGGAGTAAAAAATAATATGACAAAATATCTGGAAAAGTCTGCCCGCACTCAGGAAGAGGCCATTGAGCTTGCTCTTGCCGAGCTGGGCATGGACAGGGACGATGTCTCCGTTGAGATCGTTCAGGTCGCAAAATCCGGATTTCTGGGTATCGGCTCTGCTCCCGCCATCGTGCGCGTGAGCTATGAGTGCCCCGATGAGGAGCCCGCTCCCGTTGTGGAAAAGGCGCCTGTGGCAGAGGAAAAGAAGCCCGAGAAGAAGAAATCCGCAGAAGTCAAGCCCGCAGCTCCCGCTGCAGACGAGTGCGAGGAGTTCCGCAATATCCGCAAATTCCTCACCGGCCTGCTTGAGCGTATGGGCGTCAGCGCCGATATGGAGATCTCCCGCCGCGAGAACGGCGGCATCAATGTGAACCTGACCGGTTCCGGCATGGGTGCCATCATCGGCCGCAGAGGTGAGACTCTGGATGCTATCCAGCATCTTACAAACTATGTCATCAATCGCGGAAACGATAAGCATATGCACATCTCTGTGGATGCCGAGTGCTACCGTTCCAAGAGAGAAGAGAGTCTGACCCATCTGGCAGAAAAGATGGCGGAGAAGGCCATCAAGTATAAGCGCAGCATGGCTCTGGAGCCCATGAACTCCTATGAGCGCCATGTTATCCACACCGCTCTTCAGAACTATGAGGGCGTCACCACCTCTTCCACAGGCGTTGAGCCCAACCGTCGCGTTGTGGTCTCCTATGTGAAGCCCGAGACCGGTCACAACAAGCCCCAGAGCCGCGAGTGGGCTTAAACACTTAATGTACTGCATATTGGAGGACATTTTTAATGGTTTACGAAAACATCGTCAACACGCTGGCAGAGCAGTTCGAGGTTGAGCCCGAGACCATCACCATGGACACCAATCTGATCGATGATCTTGGTGCCGATTCTCTGGATGTTGTCGAACTCATCATGTCTCTGGAGGATGCCTACGGCATGTCTATCTCTGACGAAGAGGCTGTTCAGCTTGTCACCGTGCGCAAGATCGTTGAGTTCATCGAGCGTCAGCAGTAATTATCCCTTCGCAAAACGCCAAAGCTCCCGCGGACTTTCTTTTGTCCGCAGGAGCTTTTTTTCTTATTCTCAGTGTGTTTATACTAATCACTGATAGAAATCAGACAATCTTTGCGGTAAAAACTGTGCCGTACTTCGTTAGCTTCCTTGACCATATATCTCCATTATGCTCTGCGTAAGCTGCCTTGTCCGGCGCATTTTTTCCTCGCAAATCTTTG
>JAZUJF010000161.1:0-14600 GCA_045642585.1 Candidatus Limivicinus sp. | reverse complement strand
CCGCAAGCGGTCCCCCTTCCCCTTCTGCGGAAGGGGAAGGCATATTAACCGCAAGCGGGTCTCGCCGCGGCTCGGTCACCTCGCGGCTCCGGACTGCCCCCGGCAGTCCATTCACTACCGCTCGGTCGCTTCGCTACCCTTCCCCTTCTGCGGAAGGGGAAGGCACAAAGGACTGCGGCAGCCGTATCAGCAATATGATAGGTTAGATGATTTTCTGTGGTGTGCAATCTGTGCATTTATATTTAATATAAGGTTCTTTTTTCCGTGGCGGTGCATATAATAGTCGTATGTCGCTTTGATAAGGGAGGTGACTCCGACGGATATTGACGATATGATCTACGGTAACATTGATCCCGGCCCCAGCCGGAGATAATATATACTGATACCCAATAAAAACAAGACAATCTTTGTCTGCTTCCAATTGGATATCAGTATTAAATGAGCCGCCTCGGAGTTCTTCCGTGACGGCTCATCTATTGCTTATTGCTTTGCCAGTTCCACCGCTGTGAGGGCGGCGATCTTCGCGTTATTCAGAACGAGCCTGATATTGCTCTCAAGGCTGTCGCCTCCGGTGAGCTCCACCACCTTGGCAAGCAGGAAGGGAGTAGTCTCCTTGCCCCGGACGCCCTGTTCGGCGCACTGTCTCAGCGCCTCCTCAATGGCACGGTCGATAACGGCCTTGTCCATGGAGTATTCCTCGGGGATGGGGTTCGTGACCAGCATTCCGCCCCGGTACTCCAGCTCCCGCTGGGCTTTGAACATCGCCGCCAGCTCCCGGGGAGAATCCACCCGGTAGTCCACCCTGAAGCCGCTCTGCCGGGTATAGAAGGCGGGCAGCTCCTCAGTTCCATAGCCGATGACCGGCACTCCGTGGGTCTCCAGATACTCCAGTGTCAGACCCAGATCCAGAATTGATTTGGCGCCGGCGCATACCACCATGACCGGGGTCTGAGCCAGCTCCTCAAGGTCGGCCGAGATGTCCATGGTGGTCTCGGCACCGCGGTGTACACCGCCGATGCCGCCGGTGGCAAACACAGAGATACCGGCCATATAGGCGATCATCATGGTGGTGGTGACGGTGGTCGCCCCGTTTGCGCCTCTGGCCACAAGCGCGGGCAGATCACGGCGGCTGGCCTTGGTGATGCCTCTGCCGGTCCTGCCCAGAAATTCGATCTCCTCACGGCTCAGTCCGGCTTTCAGTCTGCCGCCGATTATGGCGATCGTGGCGGGGACCGCTCCGAAGGAGCGCACCTGCTGTTCCACCATAAGGGCAGTCTCCACATTCCGGGGATAGGGCATACCGTGGGAGATGATGGTGCTCTCCAGCGCCACCACTGGCTTTCCCTCCTCCAGCGCGGCCTTTACCTCGGGCGAAATATCAAGATACCTGTTATAATTATCCATATTGAGTCTCCTTGGAAAACATCAGTGACCAATCATGCAGACCGGTCACTGATGACTATTAATTAACGGCTGATGCCCTTATCATCTCTGACCCTTGTCGTAGGGGATGCCTTCGGCCTTGGGAGCACGGGAAGACTTGGAGGTAAAGGCCAGCACCAGCAGGGTGATCACATAGGGCAGAAGTCTGTACACATGAGAGCTGATGCCCAGATTTGCCAGAGCGAACACGCCGTCGCCGTTTATATCCAGAGTGGAGTAGGAAGCGGCGATGCACTTGAACAGACCGAACAGCAGAGCGCCGCCGGCGATATTCAGAGGCTTCCAGTTGCCGAATATCATAACAGCCAGAGCCAGGAAGCCGAAGCCGGCCACATCGCCGTTGGCGGAGCAGTTGGCGGTGGTGACAGCATACACGAAGCCGCCCATGCCGGCCAGAGCGCCGGAGATGGACACGCCCCAGTAGCGCATATTATGGACATTGATGCCCAGAGAGTCGGCCGCCTGAGGATTCTCACCGCAGGCTCTCAGACGAAGACCGAATTTGGTCTTGTAGAGGATGACGGAGAGGATCACGAAAATGATGATGCAGATATAGGTGGTGAGGTAAACCTTGTCGATAAAGGTCTGCCCCAGGAAGCCCAGTTCATCCGTTTTGCCGTAGCCCAGCATCGTCTTCTTTATCATGAACCATGTGGCGGAGTCACCGTCAAGAAGCAGCAGCTCGTTCTGCTTTGCCATGATACGGACGAAGAACAGAACCAGAGCCGGAGCCAGCATATTCAGAGCTGTGCCGCCGATCGTCTGATCCGCCCGGAGGTTAATGGCGGCAAAGGCCAGCAGCAGGGAGAATATGGCGCCCAGAATTGCGCTTATCACCATGGCCAGCATCAGGTATCCCTGACGGGTCATCCACATATCCGCACCCTTTGCGGCCTCAAACCAGCCGGCGGACTGCATGATACGGACGAACAAAACACCTATAAAGGCGCCGAAGATCATAATACCTTCAAGAGCCAGATTGATGACACCGCTGCGCTCGGAGAACACACCGGCCAGAGCCACCATCATAAGCGGGATGGCGTAGACTAAAGTAGATCTGATAAGAAACGGCATTATGCTTCAGCCTCCTTTCCCTTGTTGTCCCCATTGTCCGGCTTTTTGACTTCCTCGCTCTTCTGCGGCTTTTTCTTCTTGCCGTTGAGCCACATTCTGATGACCAGAGAGAAGGCGGACAGGTAGACAATGACTGCGATGATAACATCGGTAATGTACTCGTTGTAGGAGGTGAGGTTTTTAAGCTGCAGACCGGCAATATTCAGCATGGACATGAACACACCGGTAAACGCCACGCCGATGGGGTTATTCATTGCAAGCAACGCAACGGCGATGCCGTTGAAGCCCTCGGAGGGCAGGGACTGGTATGTGCTCCAGAAGAACTCCGTGTTGCCGGACAGGTAGTACAGAGAGCCGGCCGCACCGGCAAGACCGCCGGCGATGGCCATGGACAGGACGATATTGCGCTTATCGGCAATACCCGCGTACTTTGCCGCGTGGCGGTTGAAGCCGCAGGCCTTCAGCTCATAGCCAAGGGTGGTTTTGTTGAGCAGTATGTACATGATGATGGCAAAGGCGATGGCGATGAGGATGCCGCCGTTTATCTGGGAGCCCGGGAAGAGTCTGTCCAGACCCATCTTTGGAGTGGCAACGCCCATATCTGCCACATAGGTGCCCACGCCGTTTTCCACCACAAGGCCGTAGGTCGTCTTGTAGACATATCCGGTCTTGGTGCCCTCGACCATGTTCTTCAGGTTGCTGGCGTCAAAGGCCCAGGTGACCAGATTCGCGGCGATCCAGTTTGTCATGATGCAGGCGATGACCTCGTTTATGTTCAGCAGAGCCTTCATCGCGCCGGGGATCGCGCCCCAGATGGCACCGGCGAGAATTCCGCCCAGAAATGCCAGCACCCAGATGAGCCATGAGGGGAGAGTGCCCACGGGGATGGACAGCGCGATAAACAGAGTCGCGGCAACACCGGCCAGATACTGACCGGAGGCGCCGATATTGAACAGGCCTGTTTTATATGCCACGGCCACGGAAAGGCCGGTGAGGATAAGGGGAGTCGCGCGGAAGAACATATTGCCGAAGTTCACGGGGTTGAAGCCGAAGGCCAGAGCGCCGGCGGCGTCACGCCCCTTGGACAGCACGCCCATAAAGATCAGGCGGATGCCTTCCCACGCGGCCTTTATGCCCATCTCGGAATTTGTCAGACCCACGATGACAACGAGCACCGCGCCGGCCAGAAGGCCGATGAGGATGGAGATCAGTGAGGCCAGAATACTTTTTGTGCCGGGTCTGTCAAAAAACTTTTTCATTTATCCTCACTCTCCTTTCTCTTCACGCTTGGCGCCGGCCATGTACAGGCCCAGCTCCTGAGGTGTGGTCTTCTTGGGGTCAAATTCGCCCACGATCTCGCCCTCGTACATGACAAGGATACGGTCGGACAGGCTCATGACCTCATCCAGCTCCAGAGACACCAGCAGAACAGCCTTGCCCGCGTCTCTCTCCTCCACCAGCTGCTTGTGGATAAACTCGATAGCGCCCACATCCACGCCGCGGGTAGGCTGAACAGCCACCACCAGATCCTTATCGCGGTCCAGCTCACGGGCGATGATGGCCTTCTGCTGGTTGCCGCCGGACATACTGCGGGCCAATGTAGCGCTGCCCTGACCGGAGCGGACATCGAACTTTTCGATAAGTTTGTCGGAATACTCACGGATGGGGCCGAATTTAATAAATCCGCCCTTGGCAAAGCGGGAATCCTTATAGCTCTCCAGGATCATGTTCTGCTCCAGAGTGAAGTCAAGCACCAGACCGTGCTTGTGTCTGTCCTCGGGAATATGGCTCATGTTCAGACCGCGGCTGCGGATGGAGAGGTTCTCGACCGGCTTTCCGTTGAGGAATATCCTGCCTCCGCTGAGCGGCTCAAGTCCGGACAGGCCGTAAACAAACTCTGTCTGACCGTTGCCGTCGATACCGGCGATGCACACGATCTCGCCACGGCGGACATCAAAGGTCACATTGTTGACGGCGTTGTTCCTGTGGCGCTTGGAGGCGACGGACATATTCTCCACACGGAGGACCACATCGGTGGGCTTGGCCTCGTCCTTTTCAACCACAAGCTGGACGGGACGGCCGACCATCATGTTGGACAGCTCCTGCTTGTTGGTGTCGCAGGTGTTGACGGTGCCGATGTATCTGCCCTTACGGAGAACGGAAACTCTGTCGGACACCTCCATGATCTCATTGAGCTTATGAGAGATGAACAGCAGGCTCTTTCCCTCGGCGGCAAGATTCTTCATGATCTGCATGAGCTCCTCGATCTCCTGAGGAGTCAGCACAGCGGTAGGCTCGTCGAAGATAAGGATCTCATTGTCGCGGTAGAGCATCTTGAGGATCTCGGTGCGCTGCTGCATACCGACGGTGATATCCTCGACCCTGGCGTCCAGATCCACATGGAGACCGTATTTCTCGGACAGGGCCTGTACCTTGGCTCTCGCTTCCTTCTTCTGGAGGAAGCCCAGCTTTGTATCCTCTGCGCCGAGGATGATATTGTCCAGAACGGTGAACACATCAACAAGCTTGAAGTGCTGATGCACCATACCGATATGGAGTGCGGTGGCGTCGTTGGGGCTGTTGATCTCGACCTTTTTGCCGTCCTTGCGGATCTCGCCCTGCTCAGGCTGATACAGGCCGAACAGAACGCTCATCAGCGTGGATTTTCCGGCTCCGTTCTCGCCCAGAAGCGCGTGTATCTCGCCGCGGCGCAGCTGGAGAGTGATGTCGTCATTGGCCTTTATGCCGGGGAATTCCTTGGTGATGTGAAGCATTTCAATTACATAATCCTGAGAATTGTCCATGCCCCCACCTCTCTTTCTCTCGTTTAATATTTTTTGCCGTATTTTTTGCCGGTTATCATTATATTATTACACAGTTAAAAATGCAAGTGCGGTGTGTGCAATTATTATTGTAGGTGTGTGCAATTATTATCAAATCCTGTGGATACTCCGGCGCATTTTTCTGACGGCGAGGGATGTGCGGCAGGTCATAGGGTATCGTAATACTCATATCTGATCAACCCCCATGCGTATTAATGCGTACCACGATAAATGAAAGCCGAAAGCGCATGGCACATATCAAACATAGCACAATGTCCGACATTTTTAACGGGAGACCTCATCCGTCACGGGCGGACGATGGAAGATATGCGTAATCGAACCTTTTCGGTCGCCGCCCGTGCCACCTTCTCCAAAGAAGAAGGTTTTACATCGTGCAAATCTTTTTCATCTATATCCGAGTATGTGCGTATACCGTAGATATTCGTAATCCGAATACCAGCTTTTCTGATGTGCGGTAAAAGTCAACGATATTATTTTTAATGCAAAATGCTCCGTTTGTTCGGAATAGCATAGATTGTACGGCAAGGAGCAAGCTTCTTTTAAAAAGTCATGCACCAGCCAGACCTTCTTCTTTGGAGAAGACTCCCTCCGGCGGAGGGAGATGTCACGAAGTGACAGAGGGAGGGGCGTTCAGGTGGCGCGGGCGGCGGGCAACAGAGTGAGACAATACATATTCTCCAGCGTCCGCCCGTGACGGATGAGGTCTTCGCGCCCGCAGGCGCATTTTGAACATTGTACAATGTCCGACATTTTACAGGGGAAAACCTTATCCACCGCAAGCGGTAGGCTTAAGGCAACACCGCATAATACGCCCGCGGCATCTACCGGATAAAATGTGCTCTGATTTAGTCACTTTTTCTTGCAATACACAAAGTATTCCTACAAAAAAGTGCCGTCATCAGAACCCATTTTCTCTCGGTATCTGCTCTTGCCGCATTATGCGGTGTTGCCTTAACACACCTTTGAAAAGTAGCTTTTACAGTAAATCCCCATGTACCCTGCCCCAACTTTTGACATAGAGCCAAAAAAACACCCGGCAGATGCCGGGTGTTTCAGTGCGGTATTATCAAATTACAGCTGCTTCTGGGCGTTGATCTTCACGCCGGGGCCCATGGTGGAGGCGGTGACGCAGGACTTAATATACTGGCCCTTTGCGGTGGCGGGCTTTGCCTTGATGATAGCGGTGATGAGAGCGGCGTAGTTCTCATACAGCTTGTCTGCGCCGAAGGAGACCTTGCCGATGGGGCAGTGGATGATGTTGGTCTTGTCCAGACGGTACTCGACCTTACCGGCCTTGGCTTCCCTGATAGCCTGTGCGACATTGGGGTTGACGGTGCCGGCCTTGGGAGAAGGCATCAGTCCCTTAGGACCGAGGACTTTACCGAGCTTACCGATAACGCCCATCATCTTGGGGTGAGCAATAACGGTATCGAACTCGAACCAGTTCTCTTTCTGGATCTTCTCGACCAGCTCTGCACCGCCTGCGTAATCTGCGCCGGCTGCCAGTGCTTCCTCTACCATCTCGGGCATGCAGAAGCAGAGAACGCGAACGGTCTTGCCGGTGCCGTTGGGGAGAACCAGAGCACCGCGGACCTGCTGGTCTGCGTGACGGCCGTCAACACCGAGCTTTACATGAAGCTCAACGGTCTCGTCGAACTTTGCCTTGCTGGCGCTTACGACCAGGTTAAGAGCCTCCATGGGCTCGTACTGGGTCTGCTTATCAATGAGCTTAGAGCTCTCTTTATAATTTTTACCTCTAAACAATTTGTTTTCCTCCTAATAATGTGGTTGAGTCGGATGGATTGATCCTCCCACGTTGAGGAGCGACAGTGTCGCCCGCTCAGTCTCCGACGACGACGCCCATGGAGCGGCAGGTGCCGGCAACCATGCTCATGGCGGACTCGATGTCGGTGCAGTTGAGGTCGGGCATCTTCTGCTCGGCGATCTTGCGGACATCTTCCTTGCTGATGGTGGCGACCTTGTCTCTCTGGGGGACGCCGGAAGCGGTCTCGATACCGCAGTACTTCTTGATAAGCAGAGCGGCAGGAGGAGTCTTGGTGATGAAGGTGAAGCTTCTGTCGGAGTACACGGTGACGACGACGGGGATCATCATGCCCATGTCGTTCTTGGTGCGCTCGTTGAAGTCCTTAGTGAACAGACCGATATTTACGCCGTACTGGCCGAGTGCCGGGCCCACAGGGGGAGCCGGGGTTGCCTTGCCGGCAGGAGTCTGGAATCTTGCGTATCCAACTACTTTCTGTGCCATTTAAAGCGCCTCTTTCTTATTATTCTTTGATGACTTCGACCTGATCGAGCTCCAGATCCACAGGAGTCTCTCTGCCGAACATGGAGACAATGACGCGGACCCGTTTTTTCTCGGGCTCCAGCTCGTCCACAATGCCAAGGAAGCCGGCCAGAGGACCGTCAATGACCTTGACCTCGTCGCCCACATCGTAGCCGACAACGATCTCCTTGTGTTCAACGCCCAGATCATAAATTTCCTGCTCTGTGAGGGGGACAGCCTTGCCGTCGGAGCCCACAAAACCGGTTGCGCCCCGGATCTCGGTGATGCGGTGCCAGGTCTCATCCGTAAGGATCATCTTGACCAGCACATAACCGGGGAACACCTTACGCTCGACCGTCTTCTCGCCGGCGTCGGTGTATTCTGTGACCGTCTCCATGGGGATGTTCGTCTCCTTGATGAGATCGGTCATTTTCAGGTTCTCCGCGGCCTTCATAATGGCGGCGGATACTGCGTTTTCATACCCGGAATAGGTATGCACAACGTACCATTTTGCCTCTTCAGCCATGATTATTTCACCAGAGTTACGAGAACCTCGACCAGCGACTGGCCGAGCTTATCGAAGCACCATACAACGACGGCGGAAGCCAGCATCATTACCAGAGAGATCAGGGTGTTGTTGTAAAGAGCCTTGGGAGTGGGCCAAATGACCTTCTTGAGCTCGCTCTTCATCTCACGGA
Source organism: Candidatus Limivicinus sp. (assembly GCA_045642585.1). Lineage (GTDB taxonomy): Bacteria > Bacillota > Clostridia > Oscillospirales > Oscillospiraceae > Limivicinus. The sequence goes on along the minus strand of JAZUJF010000161.1, from coordinate 6,258 downwards.
ACCACTTTGCGATCTTCTGACCAAAGCCGAGCTTTGCGGCGTCTTCCTTCTTCACGGCGGTGGCGGCTTTTGCGGGGGCAGCGCCCTTCTTGGGCTCTTTCTTTGCGATTTTCTCGTCAGCCATTTTCACGCATCCTTTCAGAAGATTACTTGGTCTCTACGTGCTTGGTGTGTTTTCTGCAGAAGGGGCAGTACTTGCTGCGCTCCAAACGGTCAGAAGTATTCTTCTTGTTCTTGACCGTGTTGTAGTTCCTCTGCTTGCATTCTTCGCATCTGAGTGTAATTTTTACTCTTGCGCCTGCAGCCATTCTTTCGGCACCTCCTATATTATTTACCCGCCCGTTAACGGCGGGCATTGCCTCCCTGTATATGGAAAACCGGCCCTTTTCCGCAAAATTGCGCGCAAAAAGAAACCCATCCTCCGACAGGTAAATAGAACTATACCACAAGCGTCAAGTATAGTCAACAGAAATTTTCCGTTTTGTAATCATTTTTCCGACTTGTAATTATTTCCGGCCTTTACATACTTCTCCGCCGTTATTTTCCGTCTCGCGGCACATACTTATCTTTGCGGAATCAGCGTTTCCTTAGTATTAGCGATCATCGAGGTGGAGAGGCATGAAAAAATTCATTATAATAATTGCATCGGCATTTTTTCTGGGCAGCGCTGTGCCTGTTCATGCTCTTGCAGCGCAGCTTGAGCTTGGCGGGCAGCCGGTGGGAATACAGGTGGACACGGAAGGCGTGACTGTGGCAGGCATATCCCCTGTTGAGTCGAAGGAGGCTCCTCTCTCCCCGGCTCAGGAGGCCGGGATAGAGCGCGGGGACAGGATCACGACCATAAACGGTCAGGAGATCGACTCGGCCCGGCAGGTGTCGCAGGTGCTGGAAGCAAGTCAGGGCGCGGAGGTTCAGGTCAACGTTGTCCGCGCAGGCCAGGAGCGGAGCTTCAGAGTGTCGCCTGTACTGTCTGATGACGGGAGATGGATGCTGGGCATACTGCTGCGGGAGGGCGTCAGCGGTATAGGAACCGTCACCTTTGTGGATCCGGAGAGCGGCACCTATGGCGCTCTCGGTCACGGTATCAGCGACGAGAGCACCGGTGAAGCCATCCCCATAACCGGCGGCAGCATATGCGATGCCCGGATAATGGGCATAGCTCCCGGCTCACCGGGATCACCGGGAGAGCTTGAGGGCTGCGCGGATCCGGGTCAGCTTCTGGGCTCTATTGACAAAAACACATCCGACGGGATCTACGGCCATGTGTTCGAGTCTCTGGGCGGCGAGAGGGTGGAGCTGGGGAGCATCGTCCCCGGTCGCGCCACTATCGTATCCACTCTCAGCGGACGGGAGGCGGAGGAGTATACGGTGGAGATAAACCGGGTAACAAACGAGTCCGGCGAGGTCAGGGCCATACTCACGGTAACGGATCCCCGGCTCATTGAACGCACCGGAGGCATCGTACAGGGAATGTCCGGAAGCCCCGTAATGCAGAACGGAAAGCTGGTGGGCGCGGTCACCCATGTGTTCGTGTCGGACCCGCAGCGGGGCTGTGCCATCGGGATAAATGATATGCTGCGGCAGGCGGGCATAGCTCCGGCGGCATGATTTGTTCATTATACAACAGAAAAGGGGCTGTGCAAAAAGTCCCGACAAAAGAGGACACTGAGTCTCGAATGAGAGATTCAGTGTCCATTATCACTTATGATAAACACCTCACATTAAGGCAACACCGCATAATGCGGCAAGAGCAGATGCCGAAGCCGTCTTTATGTCCGTGGCAAACAGGCGGTGTGTTGGGTTCCTCGCCGCAAATTCGGTCACAGATATTTATTATCTCATGCACAAGGCGCTGCATAGCAGTGAAGAGACGAAAAAAGGTCTCGGCGTTTTGTTCTCCCTGTTTGAGCTCCTTGACACCTGCGGAATTGACTGCCGGAAAGCCTTAACGGGCAGTATCACGGATTACGAGGATGCCGTAATGATCGGGACTGCCGCCCGTGCGGGAATAGATTGCATTGTTACGCGAAACCTGAAGGATTATGCCGGAGCTCCCATGCCGGTTTACTCGCCCGCGCAGTTTATTGGGTTGTTATACGCCGAGGAAAAATAATCAAATGTACTTACGCTGTATTGACTTTTCTTCTCATTGAGAATATATTGTTCATAAGGAGATGATAAGTTATGGACATGAATGTTTCATCTGCACCGAAAACTGCCACGTTCCAGATGCGAATTAATCCGGATATCAAGCAGCAGGTAGAAGAGGTATACGCGCGGCAGGGACTGAGCTTTACCGATGCTGTCAACATCTTCATACAGCAGTCCATCAATGCTGACGGTCTGCCGTTTCTTGTCTCTCCCGAAAACGGGGAATACATGAAAGCGAAGGCCATGCGCCGCCTTATGAGTGAGATTCAGAAAGGCTGGGATTCCGCTGAAAAGGAAGGCTGGCTCAGCATGGAAGATGTGGAAGCGCAGCTCGGTATAACGAATGAATGAGCTGAAAATATCCCCGGAGGCGGCGCGGGATCTGGCGGAGATAAAGCGATACATAGCCGTTGAGCTGAAAAACCGCAGCGCCGCTGACCGCATTGTACGCAGTATCTTAAATAGCCTGCGGATCCTCACGGAATACGCCGAAGCCGGTATGTCCCTCGAGGCAAAGACCGGATACCTCTCCGATCTGCGTATGCTCTCCTGCGAGAAGCACATCATTTTCTATCGGGTCGAGGGCAGAACCGTGTATGTTGCCCGAGTTATCAGCGGCCGACAGGATTATTTGCGTGTCCTGTTCGGGGAAGACTTATAGTTTTTGATTATTTCTTTTTCTTTACACATGGAGGTAATGCGTTTCACCGCGAAACGGATTACCTCTTTTCTTTTATACCGTGCCGATGGCGGCATGATCTGTCCGTTATAAAATAGAAGAATCGCGGCGGGAAGCAGACCGCCGCAAGACAGGCGAGCTAATTACAACATAGTACGCAAATATACCAGTTTGTCCATTGTTTATTCCCGTTATACCTATATAATTGTATACAGGGGAGGTGTACCGACATGACAAATTATGAAGCTTCCCAGAAGACAAAGAATATGATCACTGGGACGCTCCGTTCTCTTATGGCAAAAAAACCGTTCTCCAAAATAACCGTCAGCGAGATCGTAAAAATCTGCGGAATCAATCGAAAGACCTTTTACTATTATTTTGAAGATATGTATGACCTGCTTCGTTGGATGCTGGAACAGGAGACAGTCGCGATAGTGCGGGAGATCGATCTAAACGAGGACTACCCGCAGGCGATAAATTTCGTGATAGATTATGTTGAGAAAAATTCACATATACTTAGCTGCGCTCTCGACTCCGCCGCCGGCTACGCGCTGCACCGGTTTTTCGTGGATGACTTTATGGAGATATCTCTCTCCGTTATCTGTCGGGCAGAGCAGAAATACTCTGTGACGCTGGATGATTCCCGCCGGGAGTTTCTTGCAAACTTCTATGCCGAGGCTGTTGCCGGCGTGCTCCTGGCGTGGATACGCGATCCGAAAAAGTTAAACAGAGAGGTGGCGCAGGAGCACATCGGCTCGATCATCCGCGATTCTCTCATTGGGGTACTGAAGTCCACCCCCCACAGTGCCTCCGCACCCGCATCCGGGTACAATGAGCCCTGAGCCGCACCGCGAAGAGCGGCATACCATACATAGGACAAGGCCGCTTCATTGACCGTTGTTTTGCCGCACATGATAAAGCTATACTTATTGCAGATTTAAGGCAATAAGGAGGCTTGCATCATGAAAAAAACATTGGCATGGCTTATACTGCTCTCGCTGCTTTTATCCCTGTGGGCCATACCTGCCTATGCCGACAGCGATACGCTGACCGTGCAGACACGCAGCGGAAGCTATACCTTTCAGGTAGGAGATACTTTTGAATATAATTATTGGCTGAACCTCTCGCCGGATATTTTGGCAGAGCTTGGGTACTCCGAAGCCGGCGCCCTGTCGATCTTAGGCGGCGCCGTGCTCAACGAGGTCTCCGGAAACATCATGTTTGACACAGATCATCTTGAGGTCGTGGACACAGCCATGCCGCAATTTTCGGAAAAAGGAGAAGGTTTTTTACCCATATCCATACCGCACGGCTTTGTATATGTAAAAAATGATGTGGTGGGCAGGACAGGGCTTGACGGGACAGTGCTCGATTTTACTGACGGGGATATTTTTTTCAAGTCTCTGTTCCTTGACGAAGAGGAGGAGCTTGCCTTTTGTGAGACCAATGTCCTTGTCAGCGTGACCTTCCGCGTCACAGACGGGTCTGACATACCCGTATATATGCGGACAAAAATAAAAAAGCTGAATGTGACCTACGGCAGCAAGGAAATAGAGTTTATCGATAACAAAAACAGCATAGCGATCGTCCCCTTTGCCTCATATGAGACTATCGACGACGCAGAGCCGCAGGAGCTTCTTGATCCGTATGTGGGAGACCAGGGCTTTGACATACGCTGCTGTCTCAGGGCGGGTGACACGGAGCATTATCTGCGCCCCGGCCCGGGTGTAGCCGTCACTCTCAACGGTGTGACGAAGTTCGGAGAAGTGCTGCATATGACACGGTACAGCAGCGGCGATCCCGTGTACTGGTTTTACGACATTCCCTACGGAGAATATTTTGTCTCCTGCTCATATGTCTCTGAGGCCGGAACAAAATACGGGACGCCGAAGCTCTCGAAGGGTGAATATGTCAGCATTCCCAGCACGGGCATCGTACAGGCCCTGTGGCTGTTTGAATTCTCACCCATGACCTTTGCTCTGCCGGATTACCCTGACATTGACGGGCCTGTGTGCGCATACGCAGACGGGAAGGCCGTTCCGTTTTCCGACGGCACCGTAACATTGGACGGCAAAGACTACAGGACGCTTGTGGTTTGCAGCTTTAACGGGGACGACCCGGATGTACACAAAAATTATCCTCAGCATATGTATGTATGGACGCTCGTTTATTCCGATGAAGAGTACAGGGCCATCCGCCAGACCTGTCTGGACGATGTGCTGCAATACGCGGGAAGCTCCATCCGTATAACGGGTACAAAGGGCATACGCATGATCACCGGTGTTCCCGAGACGGCCAGAAAAGCCCTGATCGGCAATGCAAACGGTTTTCGCCTGCAGGAGTACGGTACCGTAGTCGCGTGGAAGGACGCTCTGGGAGACAGCAGCCTTACACTGGATTTTGACGGAGCTAAATCCAGGTACGCATACAAAAGAGCTGTCGCCGATCCGATCTACCGCCGGGCAAACGGTGCCGTGCAGTACACGAATGTGTTGGTCGGCTTTTCAGACGAGCAGTGCATTCCGGAGTTAGTCATGCGCCCGTACATGATCGTCACAAATGCGCTCGGCGAAGAGCTGACGATATACGGCGGTCCTGTCACGCGCAGTATAGGATATATAGCCTATCAGAACCGCGCTGCCTTTACGCCGGGCAGCAGCTCCTATGAATACATATGGGGGATAATCCATTGCGTTTACGGAGACACCTACGATGACGATTACAAAGGATAAGCTGAGGAGAACTGTATGAATAATCGTGTGAAAACAATAATTCTCATTACAATCCTCGTTATTATCTTCGCAGTCACGGTATTTCTGGTGTGCGATCGTATCTCGGGCGGAGAGCCCGACAGGGTGGAAGAGGCCCCTGTTTCAACGCCTTTGCCTTCTGCCGCACCTGAAGAACCGGAGCAGGGATTGCCGGAGGCCATCATTCGGGCGGATAATGTCGGAATTGTAGGTACACTGCTTTCCCGAGGCGACAGCGTGACCGTAATGAGCAAAAGAGGCGGACACTACATCGTTCTGACAGACGACGGCGAGCAATATCTCATGGAGGAACGGTATGTTCGTCTGGAGTATGAATTTGAATACAGCGGATATACCGTCGGATATACCCGTGACGATACGCTCCTGTACGATAACCCCTATCTTGAGGGCGATCCTGTCAGGCCGCGGGCCAACGCAGAGCTGGAGATATTGGACAAAATAGGCAATATTCTCGTTGTCAGATACGAGGGGAACATATACTGTACTTCTTCGGACAGTGTAGGCAGCCGGGACCCTGTGAATCCCTATCAGCCCCATGTTCGTTCCGACGGCGGCGGCTCCGGCACCGGGGGCGGCGGCTCCGGCACCGGGGGTGGCGGCTCTGACAGCGGCGGGGGCGGCGGCTCCGGAAGTCGGGTCGGAGCCATGTCGTTCTGT
>JAZUJF010000160.1:0-19912 GCA_045642585.1 Candidatus Limivicinus sp. | reverse complement strand
ACAAATGTGCGATGCTATTATGTATAATCAGCATGATACGGTCGATTACGTGGTGATCGGAGACGGAGAGGAGGCCTGGAGGCAGCTTTTAACGGGAAGACCGGCAGAAGAGATACCGAACCTCGTATATTGGAGGGATCGTGTATGTCATAATCCTTGTCAGGATATCAGCCTTTCCGCCGTTCCCCCCTTGGACTACAGCCGTGTTGATCTGACGCCGTATAAGGAGCGCCTGGCTTCATCGAATTTTTTCGGGAATCAGTATTCAAATTATCTTCGCATCTATTCCCATAAAGGCTGCGGAAACAGGAATAACGGGAATGCCTGCGTCTTTTGCGGACGATCGGATCAGGGCATACGATTCAAAGCCCCATCCCTGTATTGGCGCGATATACGGCATTGTGTCAATGATATGAAAGGGGATTACATATTTGACGTGGGAGATGATCTGCTGTACTCCGCGCAAATATTAAAGGAATACGTTTCTCACAAACCGGATGACCTTGATCCTTATGAGCTTGGGATCTTTGCCCGCGCCAATCGGGTGACGGAGGAAACGTCTTCGCTTCTTCGACAGTTAAGGGTAGTCAATGTTACCATAGGCTTTGAAACGGGAGATGAAGAGGTTATGAGGCACTGCAACAAGCTGGCTTCGTCCCCCGCTCAGAATATGCTCGCCGCCGATCACCTGACAAGAAACGGAATTGATATTACAGCCAGTTACGTTCTTGGGATGCCGGGAGAGAATGACAAATCATTATATAATACATTGAAAAATGCAGAAGAGGTTGCCCGTATCATAACGAAAAACCTTGGACATCCGCCATCTGAGCTGGTGGCAAATCTTCTTGAACCGACGCCCGGGTCTCCTGCGTTCAGGGAAATGCAGCGGAAATTCCCTGAAAAATATGTTTTGAAAGATCGTCTGGATCTGGAGGAAATGCAAAGAGATTACTTTTATACATTCTTTGACATACAAACTCCGGCAGATTATCATTCATTACGAAAAAAGCTATTAAAAACGGCAAAAGAAATGCATGAATTGGTGCCCTTCAGCGATTCCCAGGGATGGCTTGACGGGGAATTATAAGAAAATACAATAATGAAAGTGGACAATAATGGACTATTCATACGATGAAAAAAAGATCGTTGCTGTTGTAAAATCTGATTTGGAGCCCGGTCTCGTAGCAAACGTTGTCGGTCACCTGTCCGTCAGCTTAGGGAAATACTCGGATGAGGATATAATGGGAAGACCGCTTCTGACGGATGGCTCCGGCGTTTCCCATGTCGGCATTTCCAGATATCCGTTCATTACAACAAAGGCAAAGGCAACGAAAATTCGGAAAGCGATCGAAATGGCAAAGGCCGAACAGAAGGTGCTTATCATCGATTATCCTGAACAGATGTTTTCTACGGGTCATGACGATGAGTTGGCGAAAGCGCTGCATGAGACGCAGGAAGCCGATATCGTTTATTGGGGAGCCGTTTTCTACGGAAAGCGGGAAGATGTTGATGTGTATACGAAGAAGTTTTCCTTGTATTGAAGGAAGGGCTTTACGAAACAGAGCAGGAGCGCATAATGACAAAGTATTCTTTGACCAGCCAAGATATTCAGATCGCTTGTGATGAATTGAGATCCAGGCTGGCGGATGCCAATATAGATAAAAGCAATAAGCTGCGGATCTGCCTGTCCGTAGAGGAATGCCTTTTATTGTATCAGGAAAAGCTTGGAGCCGATGTTCCCTTCGAGTTATCATTGATAAAAAGATTCGGAAAGCTCAGAGCCGTTCTGCGAATCGCCGCTCCTGCCACGGATCCTTTTACAGACATCTCAGAGGAAGACCTGCTGCTCCAGAATGCATTGTCGGCCGTCGGGATCTCAAAAGCCTGGCAATATAGGCATGGGGAAAACCTCGTTACCGTTGATGCCCCGATCAAGCGAAAGCTCTCGTCTGTCATGCTTATTCTCGGTGCTGCCCTTTCAGGCGTCCTTTTGGGCATCCTCGCGAGAATGCTCGACCCTGATTTCTGCTCGGAGCTTGCTGAAAATTACCTGCTTCCGGTTTCCGACACGATCATGGGGCTTTTGGGGACCGTCGCGGTATTCTTTATTCTGTTTTCCATCATGAACGGCATATGCAGTCTGGGGAACACTTCGACCTTTCAAAAGATCGGAAAACAAATGCTCGTTCGTTTTATTACGATCTCATTCCTTTGCGCGATCGTTACCATCTCCCTGGCTGCTCCTCTGTTCGATTTCCAGATAGGAGCAAACGGAAATTACGATTTTTCGGCTTTATGGAAAATGATATTGGATATCGTCCCCTCGAACATAACGAATGTTTTCTTTACCGGAAACAGCCTTCAGGTCGTTTTCATAGCCATAGTGCTGGGCGCGATACTCCTGATCCTGGAGGCCAAAACGAAAGGCCTGATCGATCTGGTACAACAGGCGGATCAGGTGATGCAATACTTTATTGAGCTGATCGTGAAGCTGATGCCCGTTGTGGTATTCATTAACCTTTTCAAGCTGCTTGCGACCGAGAGCTGGGAGAACCTGATAAAATACGCCAAATTCCCCGTTCTGATGCTCGTTTTCTCAATACTCTGTACAGTTCTCTTTTTGCTGCGAACGGCGATCACCCAAAAGGTCTCTCCTGTCCTGCTGTTCAAAAAGCTGCTGCCCACCTTCATAATCGCTTTTTCGACCGCATCCTCCACAGCGGCTCTTTCGGAAAGCATCAGGATCTGCAAAAAAGATCTGGGTATCGACGATCACTTCGTCAATATAGGCCTTCCGTTAAGCACTACCCTGTTCTCTACGGGAACTGTTTTTGAGGTGATCCTGTTCACTTTATGCGCGGCGGAAATATATCATGTCTCATTGTCCGTTTCACAGCTGGTGATCCTGCTGATCAATTCTATCATTCTGGCCATGGCTGTTCCGAAAATTCCCGACGGTACGGTCGGCGCCTACGTTATGCTGTTCGCTCAATTAGGCATTCCGACGGAAGCGGTGACCATCATCGCAATCTTAGGCGTAATCACGGACCGCTTCTGCACGCCCGCCGTTGTCGTCTCCATTCAAACGGAAATGATCCAGCAGGCGTCCAAATTAAAGCTGATCGATATAGATGTCTTACGATCTAAAAAAACATACGGAGAGCAATGATCGTCCATAACTCGTGCCGTTGGTGAAGCCGCAGATAGCTTCGTGCTTTTTACCCCTCTGATTACGATTTCACCCCCTAACCCAAAGTGTTAAAATTGTATTCTTATTGACTACCTTTGCCAGAACAGTCATCATTTTCATGTGGTGGCTGTTTTTTTATCGCTTTGAGGGTAACGAACTTCCGACCTCTTATTTTTATTCGCGCAGCGAGTGACTTCATTTCCTCATTTCAGCAAATACGACGACCATCGGGATTTTGTACCTTGTGTGATCGTTTTTTTGTGGTATAATTTTCCTGATAACAGCCTGGAGTGGCTGCTGCATTCGTAGTCAGAAAATCATTTCAAAAAGCAGCAGTCATTCAGCAAGGAACAGGAGACAAGCAGCAAGGAGGTTTTCAAAATGAACACGGATGCAGAGTTAGTCAGCCTCATGAAAAAAATATATCAAAATGTTGACCATAGCATAGGATATCCGGTTTGTCAGGCCCCCAATATGTCCGGATTCGGAGAATGGTACGCAAAGACCGGCCTATGCGATATTCCGATAAATAATGCGGGAAACCCATTTGACGAGGAGCAATATATTTTGAACTCGGTAGGAATTGAGCACTATGTGATCCGGACACTTGCGCCATGGTATGGCATACCGGAAGGACAGGAATGGGGATTTGTCACCAACAGCGGCACGGACGGAAATATGCACGGGCTCTATTACGGTGCGAAGAAGCTTCAGCAGGAAACCGGAATGCTCCCGATCGTCTATATTTCCAAGGAAGCGCATTATTCCTCCTTCCGCCTGTGTGATGTCCAGAATCTTGAGGTCAGACTGATCGATCATGACAGACAGGGAAGCATGGATCCGGACTGTTTAAGAAGGAGCATCGATCCGACCCGGCCGGCACTGCTGGTCATTGCTATCGGCTCCACCTTTATGGGAGCGACAGATGATCAGACCGCGATACAAAAAGTGCTGGAAGAGACAAAACCGGTCGCCGTTTATAAGCATCTGGACGCCGCTTTGTTCGGCGGATACCTTCCGTTTACGGAATACAGGGATCTCGTCAGTATGGAAAAACAGGGTTATGATTCCATTGCCGTCAGCGGTCATAAGTTTTTCGGAATTGATGAGCCCTGCGGACTGTTTCTGAGCAGTAAGGCTGTTTTGGAGGCACAAAAAGCATTCAGGGTTTCTTATCTCCACAACAGTATGCCGCTGATCAGCTGTTCCAGAAACGGTGTAACGCCGCTGAAGTTCTATTGGATCCTGAAGAATATCGGAGCTGACGGGCTGAAGCAGCAGGCGCAGACCATACTGGAAAACACGGATTATCTCCAGCAGAAATTCGATGAGCTCCGTTATCCCGCATGGCATATGCCTTACAGCAATACCGTATTCTTTAAGCGTCCGGCAGAGTGGATCCGGAAAAAATATATGCTTGCGGAGGGAAATCTCCCGGAATACGGCGGAGAGCTCTGTCATATCGTCGTGATGCAGCATGTAAAGAAAAGCATTATTGATGAGTTTATCAGTGATCTGTCCGCATCACAGCCGGGAATGGCAGAATGACCGCGGTCACAGGGTTCGTCCCTTGTTTGATCGCTCTTACAAAAACAGTCCTCGCGGATGGCTGTTTTTTATGGCTGTAAACCGTACAAATGCTATCGCTGTGCCGTTTTATTCATAACTGCTGTGTCGTTTTATTCATAACTGCTGTCCATTGACAAAAACACTAAAATTATGCTATAATGCCATCGAAATCCAATAAAATGTAATGGGAGGAAAAATGAAAGTCTTTAACGCGATCATTGGCTTGTATGCCGTCACAAATGCGCTATACTGCATATTCTGGCCCGAAGAAACGGTGCTTGGAATTGGCTGGATAGCAACTGTTCTGCTTATCCTGTGGGGTATTGCCTCCATAGCAGAGTACTTTTTCTCCAAAAAGAAGGTCAAGGGTCTTGCTACCGGCGGCGGCGTTGGTCTTGCACTGGGGATCGTTGCATTGGTTGCCTCTCTTATCTCCATTTTCTCGTATTCCGGCGCGGCAATAGTGACAATTATCGTCATCCTTTGCCTTTCCCTGGGCATTGCCGTCAAGGGAGTCATTGAGCTGGTTGACCGGAGAAAGGCAAAAGGCCGTGCCATGACCGTGGTTGCAGGTCTTTTCCATCTTATAGCCGGTCTTTTCGGCGCTTTGTCCCTGGCTTTTCTTTCCGAGAGTCTTCCTCTTGCCCTTGGTATAGTACTGCTCATCGTAGGTGTCGCGGAGTTCAGCTCACTGTTTGGAAACGACGCCTCTCAGGAGCAGTCTGAGATCTGGTAAGGGAGGTTTGGAATAATGAAAAAAGTATTCAGCGAATTGGCGTTTTTTAAGAAGAAGATCTTTCTTCTTATTCTTGCCGTTATCGGCAGCTCCGGCGGCGTTATGGGTCTTCCCGCACTGATGCAGGTCATCATTGATCAAGCCATCCCCGCCAAAGACTACGGAATGACCCTCCGTGTATCGGGATATATGCTGATCCTTGTGGTGGTTGCGATCCTCTGCGGTATCTGGACTGCAAAGCTGGCCGCCGAGATCTCCATGGGTGTCGGCCGCAATATGCGTCACGAGGTGTTCTCAAAGGTTCAGGGTCTGTCTCAGAAAGAGATAGATACCTTTACCACATCATCCCTGATCACCCGTACCAACAGTGACATCAGTCTTGTACAGACATTTCTTGACAGCTGTATGCAGATCGCCGTTATGGCTCCCGTAATGTGTTTGTTCGGCATCGTCATGGCTATCAGCACATCCCGTGTTCTGTCTTCAACTCTTGTGGTTGCGATCCCGCTGCTGGCTGTGGTGCTCGTCATCATAGGCAAGACCGCGATCCCCCTCTCCAACTCCATTCAGACAAAGCTTGACCGTATCAACATGGTCATCCGTGAAAAGCTCACCGGTGTCCGCGTCATCCGTGCCTTCGGTACGGTAGATTTTGAAACCAGGCGTTTTGACGATATAAACACCGACTATACCAAAGACAGCAAGACCCTCAACAACCTGCTGGCTCTGTTCCTGCCCGCTATCGTTATCATTCTTGCCGGGACCTGCGCGAGCGTCATGTACATTGCATACTCTGAGGTCATGGCCGGTACCGGTTCTTTTACCACCGGCGAGGTTATGGCCGTTATGCAGTACATACTGGAGATCATGGCCGGTGTTACCATGATGACCATAGTGATCCTGCTTCTGCCCCGTGCCGCCGTCGCCGCCAAGCGCGCGCAGGCTGTATTGGACAGCGTTAACGAGATTTCCGATCCCGCCGAGCCCAAGGATAATCCCGATATGCACGGATACCTTGAGTTCAAGGATGTCTCCTTTACTTATTCCGGCGCCGACACCCCTGCTATCAAGGGTCTGTCCTTCAAGGCCGCGCCCGGTGAGACCACCGCTATTATCGGCGGTACAGGTATGGGTAAAACCACCATCGTCAACCTTATTCCCCGTCTCTATGATGTTACCGAGGGTCAGATACTGGTTGACGGTATTGATGTCAGAGATTACAACATCGCGACTCTCCGTAAGAAGATCGGTTTTGTACCCCAGAAGGCAATGCTCTTTAAGGGCACCATTGAATCCAACCTTCGCTTCGGCGATGATGATCCCACCGAAGAGCGCATCGAAAAGGCTGTGAAGATCGCCCAGTCCTATGACTTCGTTACAAAGAAGGAAAAGGGCTTTGCATCCGAGGTGGCTCAGGGCGGTACCAACTTCTCCGGCGGTCAGAAACAGCGTCTGTGCATTGCCCGCGCTGTTGTCCGCAAGCCTGAGATCTATGTTTTCGATGACTCCTTCTCCGCTCTGGACTTCAAGACCGATAAGTCTCTGCGCGCCGCACTCAAGGAGGAGACCGAAAACGCCACCACGATCATCGTTGCTCAGCGTGTCAGCACCATTCTTGAGGCAGACAGAATAATCGTTGTGGAGAACGGCGAGATCGCCGGTATCGGCAAGCATCATGAGCTTCTCAATACCTGCCCGGTATACAGAGAGATCGTGGCATCTCAGATGAGCAAGGAGGAGATGGAAAAATGAAAAACAATACCGCTAAAAAACAGAGCGTTTACGGTCGTCTTCTCTCATATCTGCGCCCCTATCGCGTAAGCCTGATCTTTGCCATCCTGATGATCTTCTTTGGCATCCTTGCACAGACCTGCGCCCCCCTTATGATGGGCGAGAGCATAAACAGACTGGGTGAGATATTCAAAGGCACAGCCAGCGGAGACAACGGCTTCATCGCATATCTTCTGGCAATGTTAGGCTGCTATGTTGTCTTTGCCCTGCTGTCATATATAAGCTCCCGTATACTTGTCAGAGCGACCCAGAATGTTGTGTACGATCTGAGACGCGAAATAGACGGTAAGCTTTCCCGTCTGCCGCTCAACTACTATGACACCACGACCTACGGCGATATTCTTGCCCGCCTCACAAACGATGTTGACACCGTTTCCAACGCCATGCAGGAGAGCATTAACGAGATAATCAAGGCCGTGTTTACAGTTGTGCTGGTCTTTATCGTTATGATAAGCATCAGCGGATGGCTGACCTTCGTGGGTCTTATCGCTGTTCCTGTTGTAATTGTCGTTTCCGGCAAGATCGCCGCCAAGAGCGAGATCGAATTTGCCAATCAGATGAAGAAGACCGGTGAGCTCAACGGATATGTTGAGGAGCACTATTCCGCTCACAATGTTGTCTCCGTTTTCGGTAAGGAAAAAGATGTTATAGAGCGTTTTGACAAAACCAACGAGGAGCTTTATAATGCCTCCAACCGCGGTATGTTCCTTGCAGGTGTTCTGTATCCTGTTACCCAGTCAATGCAGAATATCGGCTATGTGTTTATCGCTCTGTTGGGTGCTGTCACCGCTATTGCCGGCGGCCTGTCTATCGGTATGATCCAGGCTTTCACCCAGTACCTTGTTCAGTTCAGCACTCCTATCTCCACTGTTATGCAGATCACCGGTATCATTCAGTCTGCCGGCGCATCCGCCACTCGCATTTTTGAGTTCATTGACGAGGATGAAGAGCCCGTGGATGTTGCCGAGCCTAAGTTCCCCGCAGAGCTCAAGGGTGAAGTGCAGTTTGACCATGTCAAGTTCGGTTATGTGCCCCACCAGACTCTTATCCATGATCTTGACATAACCATCAAGCCGGGCTACAAGACCGCTATTGTCGGTCCTACCGGTGCGGGCAAGACCACTCTGGTCAACCTGATAATGCGCTTCTACGATGTTAAGGGAGGCGCGATCCGTGTTGACGGTGTTGATATACGCGACATGAAGCGCTCCGATCTGAGAAAGATTTTCGGTATGGTTCTGCAGGATACATGGCTGTACAGCGGCACCATCATGGAGAATATTCGCTACGGTAAGCTGGACGCCACTGACGAGGAGGTTTATGCCGCAGCAAAGGCTGCCCGCGCGGACGCCTTTATCCGTACTCTTCCCGGCGGCTACAACTTCGTACTGCAGGAAGGCGCCAGCAACATCGCTCAGGGTCAGCGGCAGCTGCTCACTATTGCCCGCGCTATGCTGAACAATCCTCCGATACTGTTTCTTGACGAGGCTACCTCCTCTGTTGATACCCGTACTGAGGTTCTTATTCAGGAGGCTATGGTCAACATCATGAAGGGCAAGACCTCCTTCGTCATAGCCCACCGTCTTTCCACCATTAAGGACAGCGATATGATCCTTTATATGCAGGACGGCGATATCCTTGAGTACGGTAATCACGAAGAGCTGATGGCAAAGAACGGACTCTATGCGAAGCTCTACAACAGCCAGTTCGCAGACGAATGATATTCACCGCTTAGAATAATATACATACCCCCAAGGCCGGGAGTGGCTTTGGGGGTATAGTTTTAAATGGAGGCAATATACCGTATGAGCAAAAAATTCCTCTCCGGTATGCTTATTACTGCCGGGCTTGTGTATACTGCGGCGGCTGGCTGTCTTGCCGTCCGTGACTGGTTAGTCATGTTCAGGCAGAACAGCAAATGCCGGTATATTGAAATGGGTCAGAAGCGTCTCGCCGACGGCGATGTAACAAGACTTCCGCTCTATTCTGATGAAGAGAAAAACGAAGCTCCGGCACTGAAGGATGCAGAGCTGTATTGTTTTCCCAGCCTCATTGGTGAAAAACGACCCTACATACTGTTTCTACCCGGCGGAGGATATCTAAAGTGTGCAGAAGATGTTGTGATGCCCGTTGCCGCAGAAGTCAACAGGCTCGGATATACGGCTTTTATACTGCGCTACCGTGTGGGAAGGTTTACATCGCGCTATGCGCCTGTTGATGATACCGCGGCCGCTGTACGCTATATTACCGAGCACGCCTCACAGCTCAATGTAGAGGCCGAAAACTATATGATCGTCGGACTGTCTGCCGGAGCTGATCTTGCGGGTTTGTTTGCGTCCGATTCTCTTGGATACAGGAAATACGGTCTGCCTAAGCCTGCCGCGCTTACCCTGCTATATCCGTGGAGCAATTTCACAGCGCCCCTCTCCCCCACCGGCAACCTGTTCAAAGACGCCTATAACTATATCGGCAAGAGCCTTGCTGCATTCGTTATGCTCGGATCGCATTCAACCGCAGAAGAAAAAGAGGAGCTGTGTGTCCACAGACATATTGAGTATGACTACACTCCGTGCTTCATTGTTCAAGGTGACCGCGATTTTCTCGCGCCGTCGGAGCGTCACGCGGATATTCTCGTCAAAGAGCTTAAAGAGAAGTCCGTACCGTTCAAGTATAAAATCTGCAAAGGACTTACCCACGGTTTCGGTTACGGATACGGTACCTCTGCTCACGGCTGGGTCAAGGAGAGCGTTGAGTTCTGGAAAGATTTCTCCCCTGTTATAAAAGCCTGATATGTACAATTTTTCAAGGCTTCTGTTTCTTTTTGCAAATATAACTGTTGCCCTAATATTATCAAAGCAAAACAGCCCCGCAGTTAGTTCACAAACTGCGGGGCTGAACACTTATGAAATAAATACCTCAGAAAGCCTTATCAGAACAGCTTTGCGCCGGCCGGAATATGAGGATCTACCATCAGCAGATGAAGCTTCTCCTCGTCGTTTTCGTGATGGATGGCGGAGAGCAGCATACCGCAGGACTCGATGCCCATCATGGGTCTGGGGGGCAGATTTGTGATGGCGATAAGAGTCTTGCCGACAAGCTCTTCCGGCTCATAATAGGCATGAATTCCGCTCAGAATTGTCCTGTCGGTGCCTGTTCCGTCGTCCAGAGTGAACTTCAGAAGCTTTTTGGACTTCTTCACGGCTTCACAGGCAAGCACCTTTACGGCGCGGAAATCGGACTTGGAGAAGGTCTCGAAATCAACGAAGTCGGAGAACAGCGGATCGATCTGCACATTTGAAAAGTCGATCTTTTCCTCCGGGGCAGCTGCGGCGGGAGCGGCCTCAACAGCCTTCTCTTCCTTCTTCGGCATATCCAGCGGCTTCATCGTCGGGAACAGAATAACATCTCTGATAGAGTTGCAGCCGGTGAGCAGCATGACACAGCGGTCGATACCTATGCCCAGACCGCCGGTGGGAGGCATACCGTACTCCAGAGCATTGATGAAATCGTCATCCATCATGCCCGCTTCGTCGTCACCCTTTGCGCGCATCTCCACCTGCTTCATAAATCTCTGCTTCTGGTCGATAGGATCGTTCAGCTCCGAGAAGGCGTTGCCCATCTCACTGCAGCAGATGAAGAGCTCAAAGCGCTCGGTGAGGCGGGGATACCTGGGACTGCGCTTTGCCAGAGGGGATACATCCACAGGGTGCATGGTGATGAAGGTAGGCTGGATCATCTTCTCCTCTACCTTCTGGTCGAAACATTCATACAGGGCGTGACCCCATGTGGGCTCGACCTTTTCCATGTCTACTCCAATGCTCTTTGCGGCGGCCACAGCCTCCTCATCGGAGGTGATAGCCATAAAGTCAACACCCAGATACTCCCTGACGGCCTCAGCCATAGTCATGCGGCGGAAGGGCGGCTTCAGGGAGACCTTCTGACCCTGCCACTCCACATCGTATGTGCCCAGAATGTCCATAGCGGCGCCGGAGAGAATATCCTCAAAGATATCCATCATCACATTGAAGTCCGCGTAGGATTCATAGAGCTCGACAGTGGTAAACTCGGGGTTGTGCTTTGTATCCATACCCTCGTTTCTGAACTGTCTGCCGATCTCATATACCCGCTCAATACCGCCGACTATAAGGCGCTTCAGGTTGAGCTCGGTAGCGATACGCAGATACATATCCAGATCGAGAGTATTATGATGGGTGATAAACGGCTTTGCCGTGGCACCGCCGGAGATGGTGTTCAGAACAGGAGTCTCGACCTCAAGGTATCCCCTGTTATCCAGATAGCGGCGAACATAGCTGACAAACCTTGAGCGGATGATGAAGTTCCTGCGGCTGTCATCATTCACTATCAGGTCAACATAGCGCTGACGGTACTTCAGCTCGGTATTGGTCATGCCGTGGAACTTCTCAGGCAGGGGGCGCAGTGACTTGGAGAGAAGGGTAACGGCCTCAACATGAACAGATATTTCCTCGGTCTTTGTCTTGAAGACATAGCCGGAGACACCGATAATATCACCTATATCATACTTTCTGAAGTCACCGAACTCCTGCTCGGAGACTGCGTCGGCCTTGACATAGAGCTGAATAGTGCCCTTATCGTCTTTGATATGGCAGAAAATAGCCTTGCCCATGCCGCGCTTGGACATGATACGGCCAGCGACAGCAACCGTCTTGCCGTCAAATGCGTCGTAGTCGGCCTTGATCTCCTCAGACCATGCGCTTCTTTCAAATCTTGTCTGCCAAAAAGGATCTCTTCCGTCCTTCTGCAGGGCAGCGAGCTTGTCACGGCGGACCATAAGGATCTCGGAAAGCTCCTGCTCCTCAGAGTTTAATCTCTTTTCTTCGCTCATATATATCCTCTGATCAATCGGTAATTATTTATTGTCTACGCTGACAAGCTCAAGCTTGAACTCGCCTGCGGGAGCGGCAACAATGACAACATCTCCTGCTTTATGACCCTTGAGAGCGCGGCCAACGGGAGAGTCATCGGAAATACGGCCTTCCTTGGGATTTACTTCCTGAGAACCGACGATCTCATAGTTCTCCTCGAAATCATCCTCAACATCGCGCACCTTGACGATGCTTCCCAGAGTGACAACATCCTTCGGCACATTCTGTTCGATATTATCAACGATCTCAGCGTTATCAATAAGAACCTTCAGTTCGGCGATCTTGGAATAGAGCTTGCCCTGCTCTGCCTTTGCCTCATCATACTCGCTGTTCTCAGAAAGGTCACCGAAGCTGCGTGCCTCCTTGATAAGCTCCGCAACCTCCTTCTCACGAACTGTCTCCAGATAGAAGAGCTCTTCCTTGATCTGATCCAGACGCTCCTGGCTCATTTTAAATCTGTTGCTGTTAGTCATGTTCTGCCTTCTCCTTCTTATGGTAAGATGAAAGTCAATATATTATATTGATACCTCGGGGTAATGTCAACTCAAAAGTTTAAGCGCAGTCATAAGCTGTTCGTCATTGGAGGTACTTGCTGTTCCGTCGTCGCCTGAGAGCGTACCGGAAGTAGTACCGGTGGCGGAGGGGTCGGAGTTAAAGGTGATGTAGTCGGGAACGACTCCCCCGTTCTTGCATATATCCACGCCGTTTCCGGTGATGTATGTCTGGGTGGAGAGATGGATGGCACTGCCGTCGGAGAGAAGTACATTCTCCTGAATACGGGTCTTGCCGCTGGTGGCCTCACCCAGAATGGTGGCCCATTGATTCTCCTGCAGGACAGCCGCCACAAGCTCCGCCTCGCTGTATGTCTCGCCGTTTACGAGAACGCACATAGGCAGCTGGACGCACATACTGTCAGACTTGGAGATGACCTGTTTCCCGGATTTATCCATCTTTGCAAACAGGGTACAGTTGGGAAGCAGATAGTCAAGCAGAGCCTCTGCCTCGCTGATAAGCCCGCCGGAGTTGCCGCGCAGGTCGATGACCAGAGCGCTCGCGCCCTGACCCATCAGCTCCTCTATGGCATTGATGGCGTCCTGGCCGCTGCCGGCCTCGAAGTTATAGATCTGAACATATCCGGCCTGAGTTTTCTCCAGACGGGAATTGACAGAGCTGACATAGCTGCTGGCACAGTCTACCTCAATGACATCCCTGCCGTTGACCGTCAGGGTAAACACGCCGTTCATCTTGGAGCGGATAAGGGTACGCACATCCTCAAGAGTGCTTTGAGTAACATCTTCTCCGTCAACGGCCGTAATATACATTCCGGCGCTGAGTCCAGCCCAGGCAGCCGGCGATGACATATTGACGGAGATGACCTGAAAGCCCTTGCCCGATTCGTCGGCAACTATTGACATTCCGATATCGGAATACTCATTGGAGGAGTACAGCAGATGTGTCTTGTATTCGTCGGCTGACATGAAGTAGCTCCACTTGTCGCCCAGACCCGAGACCATCGACGCCGCGGCGGAGTCGCCCATCGAGGCCCTGTCAACCTCGTCAATAAACCTCTCATCCAGAGTGTCCTTGATCTCAATGTATCTCATCGCCTCATTGAAATCATCTTTACCGCCAACCTTTTTCAGCATAGTGCTGTAGGTGTAGCCGATAGCACCGCCGACGCAGAGAAGCAGTATCAGAATAAAATATTTCAGGCGGATCTTTATGTTGAAAAGTGACGACAGCGCGTTGACTATCCCATATAAAATTCTGGAACCCAGACTGTTGTTCATAGGCTTCCTCCCGCGATAAAAATGCCGTTGGCAGTTATACTGACAGACAGCCTCGCCGGACAGTCAGAAAAATATGTGACTGTCCGGCAGAGATCCGTCTTAAATACTTATTTATCAAAAGCTTTGATAAAATTCTGTACAGTGGATCGGATGTTCAGTTATTCTCCCGCGTCTTTGGAGATGACAAGTCCGCTGAAATACTGCTCCGGGTCAACTCTTGTTCCGGCTTTCAGCACTTCAAAATGCAGGTGGGGACCGGTGGAATTGCCCGTACTGCCCACAGCCCCGATAGTCTGTCCCTGATAGACCTCGTCCCCTTTAGAGACGGAATAGCCGGACAGATGGCCGTAGAGAGTGACATATCCGTTGCCGTGGTCGATCATGATACAGTTGCCGTATCCGCCGTTCCAGCTTGCCATGGTTACAGTACCTCCGTCGGCAGCGTACACGGCAGTTCCGGAGTTGGATGCGATGTCAAGTCCGGTGTGGCTCTTCTTCTCGCCGGTTATCGGGTGAGTTCTGAGACCGAAGCGGCTGGAAATATAGGTATAGGATGCCACCGGGAATACGAAGCTTGCCGTACCGGTAGCGGCCGCGGCATTGGATGCACCGGCGGCCTTTCTTCTTGCCGCCTCAAGCTCCGCAACCATTTCGTCTATCTTGGCGTTGGCCTCGGCCTCGGCCGCATAGATCTGATCTGCCTCCTCCTGACGGTCCTGAATATTAAGCACCAGTTCTTCTATGAGGGCATTTGCTTCCTCGATCTCGCCCTCAAGCTTCGCCTGCTCTTCTCTGAGGGCATCCTGCTTTTCCCGGATCTCGGCACAGTAATCCTCATACTCCGCCTTCACCTTCTCGGTATTCTCACGGGCGGCCCTGTATTGGTTCTCTATGGTTTTGTCGCTGACCATTATTTCACCGATGTCGTCGATGGCTGTCAGCAGCTCTCCCAGATTATTTGCCTGAAGTACAAGCGCAAGGTAGTTGAGGCTGCCGTTCTCCTCCATAGCGCGCACCCGGGTACGGTAACGCTCAAGCTGTTCATCCTCGAGAGCCTTAGCCGCCGTAACATCGAGCCCCTTTTCCTCGATCATGCGCTCATACATCTCGATGACCTCGTTGTTGAGCTTGATCTGCTCGATAGTATACTGATTTCTCTCGTCAAGAGCCTTCTTTTGGGCAACTATCCCGGCCTTTTCAGCCTCAAGCTTGTCAACCACGGCCTGCTTTTCCTTACGCTGCGCGGTGATAAGATCCCGCTGCGCCTTGAGAGCGTTTATCTCGTCCTGAGTGACCGCCTGAGCCTGAACATCGAAGAAAACAGGCATCGCGGCGACAGTCAGAACAAAGCAAAGAAGAAGAGATATGACTTTTTTTGTATTTCTGTTCATAATCGCTCCTTGTCATAAAGCGGAGAAAGAATATGCCTTACACATAGGCGGTGGGATCTACTCTCGCTCCGTCAACAAAAACCTCAAAGTGGAGATGTGTACCGGTGGCACGGCCCGTGGCTCCCAGATAACCGATGGTCTGACCCTGGGAAACGGATGAACCCACGCTCACGGCAAAGCCCGACATATGTGCGTAAAGGGTCTGCATATTGCCGTGCTGGATAATGACATAGTTGCCGTAGCCGCTGTCCGAGGATGCGGTGATAACAGTGCCGTCAGCCGCGGCCACAACGGGCGCTCCGTCATTACCGAAGCCGTCAATATCAATACCGCTGTGGTACTTCGACTCTCCGGTAAACGGATCGCTTCTGTATCCGTAATAGCTGGAAATTCTGGAGCTGCAGGGCACGGGCCACATGAGGCCGGAGGGAGATACCGACGAGGCGGTGTACTGCTCCTCCGCCTGCTGGATCTGCTCCTCGGTGTAGGGCAGGCTCTCACCCGCGGCCTCCGCCGCCTGGTTTGCTGCCTGCATCTGCTTTGCCTGATTTGCCTCCGCCGCCTGCTGTGCGGCAAGATTTGCGATCATCGCGGCAATGGCATCGGCCGCCGCATCTTCCGCGGCCTCCGCCGCCTTGTATTCCTCAAGAGCCTTCTCAATATCCTTTTCAAGACTGTCAAGCTGATTATTTGTCTCAACTATTTTCTGAGCGATGACCTGCTGCTCCGCCTTCAGCTCTTCCTGTTTTTTCACATACTCGGCTTTCTCCGCCTCGAACCTGGCCTTTGCAGCCTCAGTCTCCTCCCGGGCAGCCACATACTGCTCCTGAAGGAGTCTGTCGCTCTTCATTATCTCGCCCATGTCATCAAGGGCGGTAAGAAAATCAATAAAGGTCTCGGAATTGGTCACAAGTGAGATGATGTTGGTGTTGCCGTTTTCCTCCATAGCGCGGACTCTGGCACGGTACTTCTCCAGCTGGTTCTTCTCCTTGTTCCTGGCCTTATCCACTTCCTTGGCCTTTTCCTCTATCAGCCTGTCATAGCTGGCGATCTCCGCCTCAAGGACCAGAAGCTGTTCCTTGGCGATCTCGTTCTGCTCGTTGAGCGCGGCCTTCTGTTCAAGGACATTGGCCTGCTGCTCCTGAAGCTGTCTGAGCCGCTCCTGGCAGGATGCCGCCTGAGCCGCCAGATTTGCCTTCTCTGCCTGCAGATCGGAGAGCTCATCGGCATAGGCCATCGACTGCAGGGCCGGAACTATGAGCGCGATAAGCAGAATGACCGCGAGAATTATGCAGGTTATGCGGATAAATAGTTTCCTGTTTTTCATTCCAACTCCGAATAATCAGACCTTCAGGTAATTTCTGATAGCATTGACGCCGCCGAACACACCGACAATGATCCCGGCGCCCATGAACACCATGAACATGGGCATGGATACCTGAGAGAACGGGATAACGGTGATGAAGCTGCCGGTGAGAGTCTCCATGAGCTTACCGGTGACAAGCTCATAAATACCCCACTCGGCCAGGAAAGCAAGTCCGCCGCCCATAATGCCGAGCACAAGGCCCTCTACCACAAAGGGCATACGGATAAATGCGTTGGTGGCACCCACCATCTTCATGATCGATATTTCCTCGCGGCGGCCGAAGGTGGCAAGCTTTATGGTGTTGGACATGATGAAAATGCAAACGAACGCAAGAATGACCACCAGCACGAAGGACACGGCGGTGACAATGTTTCTGATAGTGACAAATGTCTTGGCGTAATCCAGATGCGCATTGACCTTCGCGATGCCGGGTACAGCCTCAAGAGCGGTCTTTGTCTGGCTCATAAGGGCAATATCCACAAGGTGGATAATGAAGCGATGGCGGAAAACAGACTCGTCAATACCCTCCATCAGCGACTCATCGTACTTACCCATGAAGTTTGTCATGGCATCGGTACGGGACACGAACTCCACATTGTCGGCCACATTGTCGATGGCCTTAATGCTGTTCTGAAGCTCTCTGGCCTCAGCCTCATCATATATGGCCTCGTCAACGAAGGCGACGATCTCGTTCTGATCCTCAAGGTCCTTGATAAGGGCGTCAATATTCACGCTCAGAAGTGACACGCTGCCCATGATGATAAGGCAGGCCATGATAATGGTGACAGAGGCGAAGGACATGAAACCGTGGGTAGTAATGCTGCGGAAGCCCTCACGCAAAAGATAACCGATCCTATTCAATCTCATAGCTGTAATACCCATCCATTCCGTCGCTTATGATCTTACCGCTGTCAATGGTAACAACGCGTTTTGCAAACGCATTCACAAGCTCTTTTTCGTGAGTGACCACCATGACGGTGGTGCCCATTTCGTTTATCTTCTCGAACAGAAGCATAAGCTCCAGAGAGCGGACCGGGTCAAGGTTTCCGGTAGGCTCGTCCGCAACGATCATTCTGGGGTTGTTTACCAGTGCTCTGGCGATAGCCACACGCTGTTGTTCGCCGCCGGACAGCTCCTTGGGAAGTCTCTTCTCCCTGCCCTCAAGTCCCACCAGCTCCAGCATATAGGGCACGCGCTTTTTGATTTCGGACGCTCTGGCTCCGACCACGCGCATTGCGAAAGCCACATTGTCGTAGACGTTCATATTCTCTATGAGGCGGTAGTCCTGAAACACCACGCCCAGAGTTCTGCGGGCCTTGGGGAGCTTGCGGCGCTTAATATTGCTCATGTCAAAATCATTGACGATGATCTTGCCGGAGGTGGGCTTCACCTCACCGGTAATGAGCTTCATGATGGTGGTCTTACCCGAGCCGGAGGGGCCCACAAGGAAAACAAACTCGCCGTCATTGATCGTCAGGTCGATGTCGTCCAGAGCAACGGTATTGCTGGACTCATAGACCTTTCTGACGTTCTTCATTTGGATCATTTAGCAGTTAACCTCCAAAGGTCAGATTTTTAAGGCTATTACTCAGGTCTTTATATTCAGGGAACCCAGATACATCTTTACCATCATTGCCACCTTGAAGACGATGGCGTGGTCAAACTCTCTCAGATCCAGACCCGTTATCTTCTTGATCTTCTCAAGACGGTAGACAAGGGTATTGCGGTGGACATACAGCTTGCGTGAGGTCTCGGACACATTCAGGTTGTTCTCGAAAAAGCGGTTAATCGTCTCAAGAGTATCATCGTCAAGAGTCTCAATGGGGTTCTTCTTGAACACCTCGTTGAGGAACATCTCGCACAGAGTCGTGGGCAGCTGGTAGATGATACGGCCCAGACCCAGGCTCTCGTAGTTAATGATGCTCTTTTCGCTCTCGAAGACACGGCCGACCTCAATGGCGACCTGAGCCTCCTTGTATCTGTCGGCCAGCTCTCTCAGATGACGGGCAGTGGTGCTGATGCCGATAACGGTCTTGACGCCCAGCTCCTCCATGAGAGCGTGCTCAATGTTGGCGGCGATCTTATGTACCTCGTCCTGAGAATTGGGGGAGGACAGAGCCTTCACAATGACAACATCGGTCTCGTTTATGTTGAGAACGAAATCCCGCTGTCTGTCGGGGAACAGACGCTGGATGACCTCCACCGCGGTGACATCCGCAGCATCCATCTGGCGCACCAGAATGACGGCGCGCGGCTCGTCCGTCACGAAGTGGAGCTCCTTCGCCCTCACATACACATCTCCGGGCAGAATGTTGTCGGAAATGATATTCTTGACGAAGGCGGCCTTGTTATGCTTCTCCTCGTAGTTGTTCTTTGCCTCGTTGAAGGCGACGGCGGCGATGGAGCAGATAGTTCTGCTCATGGAGTCCGTACCGTCGGTAAAGGCCGCAAAGTCAAACTTTGCTCCCGGGGAGGACAGGGCGCAGTAGGTTCTGGTTCCGGTCGCGGAGGGCTGATCGTTTCCGTCGAATATGTACAGATGAAAATCGTCAAGGCGGGAGCCGATCATGGCAAGCTCACTGCTGGCCACGACGAAGCCCTGCTCGTCCACAACGCCTATTGTTCTGTCAACGGAATCCTTCATCTGAATAATTACATTCTGGAAAATTCTGCTGGACATAGCTTTCTCCCTTTCCACCGCTGTCCCTCTGAGCCGTCAGCCTCCGGCCTCCTCCAGCGGAGAGGAAGCACCGGATAAGTTCAGAGGACTCCGCGTTATCTGGCAAGCGGACTGCCGTTTTCTGTAAGCAAAATCGTCCAACTGCGTCATATGTCAATATTAACCATATTCCCACAGTTAACTTGGTACATAATAACGCAATTATATGTAATTTTCAATAGAAAAGATAGTGATTTTTTGTGAATTTTTTTTGCTTTATTTATCTTCCGCTCAAAAAGGGCCTGAAATACAGGCGTTTTTTTGCCTTTTTGTATATATCACCGGCTAAACACTCTGCACAAAGCATCCCCGTCAAGCTCCGAAAAAGAGCCCTCCGGAAGCTCACCAAGCAGGAGCCCTCCCACAGAGAGCCGTTTCAGCTCCAGAACTGCTTTTCCCCGGGAGGCAAGCATTCTGCGCACCTGATGGTATTTCCCCTCCATAACGGCAACA
>JAZUJF010000159.1:0-20052 GCA_045642585.1 Candidatus Limivicinus sp. | reverse complement strand
CCTTCGGTGAGACTGCCGAAGGGGGTTCGGTCGTTCTTGTGACAATGACGAGCCCTTCGGGTAATACGGCCCGTCTCTCCTCCTTCGGCGCGGCGCTCCAGTCTCTTATGATCCCCGACAGGGACGGTCGTGCCGTTGACACCGTTCTTGGCTATGACAGCGCCGAGGGCTATGAGCTGAATCCCAGCTGCTTCGGCTCTACAATGGGTCGATGCACCGGGCGCACAGACGGGGCAAAGATCACCGTAGAGGGCGTTGAATACTCCCTTTCCGAGAACAGGCCGGGCTACCATATGCACGGCGGCTTCAAGGGCTTCCATAAGCGTCTGTGGGACTGGGAGCTACTGCGCGACGGCGTGAGGTTTTCTCTCTTCTCCCCTGACGGAGACGAGGGTTACCCCGGTGATCTCCGCTCTGAGGTCATCTACCGCTGGCACAGCGACGACACTCTCTCCGTTTCATACCGCTGTGTCTCCGACAGGGCCACAGCCATCAATTTCACAAATCACAGCTATTTTAACCTCTCCGGCCATGAAACGGGCAGTATCGGCGCAATGGCACAGGAGCTCTGCATATGCTCCGACAGGGTCGCCCTCCTTGACGAAAGGAACATGGTAAACGGTGAGTTTATGTCTGTAAAAGGCACTCCTCTGGACTTTACCTCCCCCGTTTCCATCGGCAGGCGCATTGACAGTGACTATCCTCTTATGCGCGCAGTAGGCGGCTATGACCACAACTTCCCTATTCCCGGCGGCGGTATGCGCAGGGCCTGTGAGCTGTATTCCCCTCTGAGCGGCATTTCCATGACAGTATGCACCGACCTGCCCGATCTCGGACTCTACACCGCAAACTTTCTCGCAGAGCAGAGCGGCAAATCCGGCGCGCGGTACGGCAGGAATACCGGCGTGTGCCTTGAAACTCAGTTTCTGCCGGACTGTGTGAAGCTCTCCGGGTTTTCCCCCAAGCCCCTGTTCAAAGCGGGCGAGGAATATCATTTTACGACCCTTTACACATTCTCTCTCAGGTGATAGAATAGCTCCATCATACCTCAGGAGGTCCCACAGTGGAAAAATTCACCGCCAGAATGGCTCACAATAAGGACACCATAATGCGCCTGTCGGTCACCCAGTATAACTGCTTTCAGTTCAAGGGCAAAATCATACGTGTAGTGATCGCCGTTGCCCTCATCGCCTACGGCCTCTACGCCGACCAGACGATGATCACGCCCATCGTCTGCCTTATTCTGGGATGCCTGCTCATAGCGAATGTGAACCTCCGGGCGAGAGTGAGAGCCAATAAGGTGATCGAGCATCTCAAAGGCAACTACCCAAAGTCCGCTTACAGCTTTACCGCCAAGGGCTTCTCCGATGAGAAGGACGGCAAGATCATCCCCTACGATCAGATAATCAAGCTCGTGGAGGACAGGGAGTATTTCTACCTGTACATCAGTGAGGAGTCGGCCTACATGGTGGATAAGTCAACTGTCTCCGGCGGCAGCGTGGATGAGTTCAAGGACTATCTCTCCCGCCGCACCGATGAGAAATGGGTACACCCCAACAGCCTCCTCACCTTCAGTATCAAATCTCTCCGCTCAGGCAGAGACGACTATGAGGGTCCCCGGCTCAAGTGATCTGAGTGATACCGGCTTTTTAGCCTTTTCATATATTGCCTATTGACATTTTCGGCTCCGTCGATTATCCTTAGTTCAAATTTCATTAAACCGTTGATGCGGAGATAAAGGCGATGATGCCTCTACAGAGAGCCTGTGGTGCTGAGAGTCAGGTGGGAAACAAGTCGTCAAATGGACCGCTGAGGGTGCAGTCAAACGGAGTCGGCTCCGGAGTATTCTGCAACGCGTGGGCATGCGTCAGTTGCCGGGGATATGTTGGTATCCTGCCAAGCGCACAGGTCATGCTGTGAATCAAGGTGGCACCGCGGATAGTGTTTTATTCGTCCTTGACAGAGTTTATTGTTCTGTCAGGGGCGTTTTTTTATTTCCGGGACTCCTTTGGCAGAGGAACATTTAATTACGGAGGTCATGTTTATGCACTGCAAGCGATGGCGGCCCTGCCGCTGAATATTTAAAATCAGAAGCAAAATGGAATTATGTAAACTTAATGACTGAATAACGGAGGAATTAACAATGAAATTCAACGATATAGATTTTGACACTTACTTCAAGCACTACCCCGACGCTGACGGCTATTTCGGCAAATACGGCGGCTCCTACATTCCCCGGGAATTGAAGGAGGCCATGGATGAGATCAATTCGGCATACCGCACTATCTGCAAATCGGCAAAGTTCATTGCAGAGCTGCGCCGCATCCGCAGGGATTTTCAGGGGCGTCCCACTCCCATCTCCCATCTGGAAAGGCTGTCCAACAAGCTGGGCACAGGCGTTCAGCTCTATGTAAAGCGGGAGGATCTGAACCACACCGGCGCACACAAGCTCAATCACTGCATGGGCGAGGTGCTGCTTGCAAAGTATATGGGCAAGAAAAAGGTCATCGCCGAGACGGGCGCCGGCCAGCACGGAGTGGCTCTTGCCACGGCGGCGGCCTATTTCGGTCTTCAGTGTGACATATACATGGGCGCTGTGGACATTAAAAAGCAGGCCCCCAATGTGGCCCGTATGAAGATACTGGGTGCCAATGTGATAGAGGTCACCGAGGGTCTGCAAACCCTGAAGGAGGCTGTGGATGCCGCCTTTGCCGCCTATGCCAGAGAGTATAAGGACGCAATATACTGCATCGGCTCCGTGCTCGGCCCTCACCCCTTCCCCATGATGGTCAGGGATTTTCAGAGCGTTGTGGGCATCGAGGCCAGAGAGCAGTTTGTCTCAATGACAGGAGAGCTTCCCGACGCTGTGGTGGCCTGCGTCGGAGGCGGGTCAAACGCCATGGGCATCTTTGCGGGCTTCCTGAACGATCCGGTAGAGCTCTACGGCGTTGAGCCTTTGGGCCGAGGCCCCGCACTGGGCGATCACGCCGCCAGTCTCACCTACGGCGAGGAGGGCATCATGCACGGCTTTAACAGCATTATGCTCAAGGATGAAAACGGCGACCCGGCCCCGGTGTATTCCGTCGCCTCCGGTCTGGACTATCCCTCCTCCGGCCCGGAGCACGCCTTCCTCCACGATCTGGGCAGAGTGAAGTACGATGTGATAAACGACGAGGAGACGATCGACGCCTTCTTTGAGCTCTCCAGACTCGAGGGCATCATCCCCGCCATTGAGAGCTCCCACGCCGTGGCCTACGGTATCAGGCTTGCGCAGACAATGGGTAAAGGCTCTGTGCTCATTAATCTCTCCGGCCGCGGCGACAAGGACATGGACTATGTGATCGAGCATTACGGCATCCGGTGAGAGCGGTCGTATTGTAAATCAAAGCGGGCAGACCTCAGTAAAATTATGTCTTTCCCGATCTTTTTCCCGAAACAGCTCATTTTTGTTCTTTATTATCCCGGACATATGTGATAAACTTAAATTGAAAATACTTGTCATGGAGATACCGTTATGGACGAAAAAAGAGTAAAGAAAAATCTGCTTATGTTCCCCCTCGGCACCATTGGACGGGATATGGTCTATCAGCTCTTCACAAGCTATCTTCTGACCTACATTCTCTTCACCCGGCAGCTTGACGCGAAGATGCTTGGCGCCATCACCGCGATAATGGTGGGTGCCAGAGTATTTGACGCCCTCAACGATCCGATAATGGGCAACATTATTGACCGCACCAGAACAAAATGGGGTAAATTCAAGCCCTGGCTTGTGATCGGCATAATCACCACCTCCGCTGTGGTCTATGCCACCTTCAATTCAAAGCTTACCGGCTGGAAGTTCATCTGGTTCTTCGGCATCATGTATTTCTGCTATTCCATCACCTACACCATGCATGACATCTCATATTGGGGCA
Organism: Candidatus Limivicinus sp.; assembly: GCA_045642585.1. Classification (GTDB taxonomy): domain Bacteria; phylum Bacillota; class Clostridia; order Oscillospirales; family Oscillospiraceae; genus Limivicinus. The sequence continues at coordinate 16,138 of JAZUJF010000159.1, read as the reverse complement.
TGGTTCCCTCTCTGGGGACAGACTCCCATATCCGTGACCAGTTCACATCCAGGACGAACTTATGCGCCGGAGTGGGCGGGACTCTCGCCTCGGTGCTCATACCCATCTTTACTGTGGGCGCATCCGCCATCGGGGGAAATACCGCCTATGCCTACGGCAAGGTCGCTCTTGTGATCGTCATTATCGCCCCCCTGTTTCTGTGCTTTACCATATTCGGCGTGCGCGAGGACAGAGCCTACGAGAAAGAGCCGGTGCCCCCTGTGGGTCTTAAAAAGATCGTCGAGGTCATCAGAAACAATGACCAGCTTGTATGGATCGCCCTCATCTTTCTTCTTCAGCAGGTGGGTCAGAATATCTGCCTCAACGGTCTGGGTCAGATGTATGTGTACTTTGAGTACGGCTATGAGGGCGGCTTCTGGGGTCTGTTCACGATCCTCGGCATGATACCGACCGCCTTCCTCATGATCTTCTATCCCGCCATCGCAAAGAAGAATACCCGCAAGGCATTCATGAAGAAAATGCTCTATGTCTCCGGGGCAGGCTATCTTCTGATGTTCCTTGTCGGTGCGCTGATGCCCGCGGGGTCAGTTAAGTTCTACATCTTCACCGTGGGCTATATGGCCGCGAACTTCGGTTTCTACGCCTACTACCTCATTATGATGATCTCCATCATCAATACCGTTGAGTACAACGAATACCTCTACGGCGAGAGGAATGACGCCATCATCGCATCTGTACGCCCGTTTGTCACAAAGCTTGCCAGCGCCGTCTGCGTTGCCATAGTTAACCTTACCTATGTCATTTTCGGCGTCATGGCGTACACCAACAGGATCTCCGGCTTCGAGAGCGAGGCAAACCTCGGCGCCATCACCGAGGAAGTGAAGCTTATGAAGATCGGAGAAGTGCTCTCTCAGGTGCAGAACGGTCAGAAGCTGGGAATGCTGCTGTTTATCACCATTATTCCCTTTATCTTCATGTACGCCGGGTATAAGCTCTACTGCAAAAAATACAAGCTTGACGAGGATGAATTCAAGCGCATCTGCACCGAAATAGAACAGAAGAAAGCATAATACTACACCTCTCCGGATGATATGTCCGGAGAGGTGCTGCTGTTATTCCGCTTTTATGAAATACACATTGCTGCCGAAGTCCCCCTGATTGCGAAACTTCGGGTCATAGCCTGTCCCCGGGAACTTCAGCTCCAGCGGCACTCCCGCTCTCAGGGCGGCGCCTGTGCAGGATATGCTCTGCACTCCGTCCTGCATCTTATAGTATCTGTCAGCACCGTGGACTATGACTCCGTTCGGATCAAGCGATACCGGCACAAGATGCTTGATCATGGAGGAAAACTGCTGCACTCTCAACAGCTGCGGTCTGGATGAGATGCTGTATCGCGTTTTGTCGTCCAGCTCCGCGTACAGCCACTCATAGCCCGAAGCGGCGTGCACAAGGCGGTGGAACACTCCGACAGCCGCGTTTTTCTCATCTCTCACCTGCCACGCCACCGCGTCCTTCTCGCACTTCTGCCCGGAGAGCTTACCGAACTGGAACAGCTCTCTGTGCTCCTTGTAGAAGCTGATAGCGTTTTTCAGCTCCTGCACCTCGACCGGCAGCAGATGGGACAGCTCAAGCTCCAGACCGAACACGCCGAAAAAGCTCACATTTGCCCGTGTAGACAGGGGTGTCGCCCGGAGTGTCTGAATATGTGCGCTGGCGGACACATGGCAGCCGATGGTTGACTGGGGGTAGAAATTGAAAAGCCCCTGCTTTATATCAAGCCGCTCCACCGGGTCGGTGTCATCGCTGGCCCAGATCTGAGAGGCATAGCACAGCATACCCAGATCGAACCTGTTCCCCCCGGAGGCACAGCCCTCCAGAAGCACATGGGGACGGGGGGCGAATATCCTCTCCAGTACCTCATACAGCCCCAGAATGTATTCATGTGCGTCCGCGCCGATCAGACAGGAATGGCGGTTCATATCCCATTTGACATATCTGACATTCGCCCCGTCAATTATCCCGGAGACATTTCCTACTATATAGTCACGGACCTCAGGCTTCCGAAGATCCAGCAGCAGCTCGTTTCTGCCGAGGCCGCTCTCTATGGCCCAGTCGCTGTGGTTTCTGTACAGCTCCGAATCCCGGTTAACGGCCTCCGGCTCAAACCACAGTCCGAAGTCCATTCCCAGCTCACCGAGCTTATCCGACAGATGCCTTAGTCCCCGGGGAAGCTTCTTTGTGTTCACATTGTAGTCGCCCAGACCCGCGGTATCCGAATCCCGCCTGCCGAACCAGCCGTCATCCAGCACGAACAGCTCACAGCCCATGTCCTTTGCTTTCCGGGCGAGGGAGAGGAGCTTTGCCTCATTGAAGTCGAACATACAGCCCTCCCAGTTGTTGTAGAGCACCGGGCGGGCTCTGTCCTTCCAGTATTCCGGAACGATATGCTCCCGAACGAAGCTGTGCATAAGCTCTGTCATGCCTTTTCTGCCCATGGATGAGTAGCACAGCACACTCTCCGGGGTCTCAAAGCTTTCACCGGGCAGGAGCTTCAGTGAGAAGCTGTCGAAATTAATACCCTGCATCACCCGGGTAAAATTCTGGTGGCTCTTCTGAACGGAGGCGTAGTGGTTGCCCGAATATATGAGGTTAAAGCCGTAGGCGTCCTCCCCGTCAAGGAGCATGAACGCCGGGTTGTGCCGGTTGGAGGAGAAGCCTGTCAGGCTCTCGTTTACGGTCTTTGAGTATCCCGTCCGGGCTTCGTGCTCATGTGTCTCGGCGATCCAGCCCCCGTCAAGGGTGGTGATCGTATAGTCGCCCTTAATATCTATCATGGTGCTCATGAGCTTTGTCACATTCAGCGGTGCACCGCAGGTATTGATAAGCTCGCAGCTTCTGACCAGCGCCGTATCGAAAAGCCTGAAAAACAGTCTGAGCCTTGCGTATTCCGAGACCATTGTCATGCACAGGCTTTCGCACTCACCGTGGGCCATGGGCAGAGAGGAGCTGTTCTTCTTTTCGATGCTTTCCGCGCCTTCAAATGTGAACGGCGGGGAAACGCTCCTGCCGTCAATGTTAACAGTAAGCGGGCTCTCCCGATAGTCCCCTGTCCCGCTCTCGCTCCATGCAAGAGGAAGCACATCCAGACAGGTATTCCCCTCCAGCATTGTGGCCGTTCCCCAGCCTGTTCCCGGTCTCACGGCAAGGGCCTCGGCGTCGTCCTCCGCTATGGGTCTTCCGAAATGAAGCAGCTCCGGCTTCCCGCTGTTTATCCGCATCAGGAAGCTGAGGCTTGTGTTGCCGAGAAGGAAATACCTGAAGCCGTTTCTCTCAAAGCTTTTTATCATTTTATTCTGTACACCTCGCCCCTGACATACTTCTCATACATATCCTCGGTAACTCCGCCGTTTTCTATCATTTCCGTAAAAAATCTGCCGGAGTCCTTTACAGTTCTCTCCTGAGTGTCATAGTCGGTATGCACCAGCCCGAAGCGGGCGCTCTGACCCTCTGCCCACTCGAAATTATCGCAGAAGCACCAGTGATAGTACCTCTCAAAGGGCAGCGGGGAGGCTGATATTGTCTTCAGGTGCTCATAGATATATCTTGCTCTGAAGCTGTCGTTATTGTCGCAGGTGCCGTTTTCGGTCACATAGATGGGGCGTCGCAGGATCCTTGTGAGATAGCAGGCGCATCTGTCGATGCCCTCGGGATATATCTCCCAGTCCAGATCGTTTCTCGGTGAATTTTCTCTCACACCGTTCTCGAAGCCGGACACGGTGCTGCGGGAATAATAGTTGATTCCGTTAAAATCCGAATACTCTCCCTCTTTTATTCCCCATCGGTTTACAAGGGGCAGTCTGAATCTGCCCAGCATCATGGCCTCTGTCAATGCGTTCTGGAAGCACCACTCTCCCACCTTTGCCGCCGCCGCATCCAGGGGATTTTTGGGATTTTTCGGGTCAAAGGGTCTCAGGTGGTTTGCAAAACCCACTTTTGTGTCTGAATAGCCCATTTCCTTCCGCATGGAATGTATCATCTCATAGGCTTTGATGTGGCAGTAGGCGAAGTTCTCGAATATGGTGAAGGTCTCCCTCATTGACCGATGCCGGGGATACCATTCGCCGAACATATAGCAGTTCACGGCGTAAACATTGGGCTCGTTTATGGTGATATACTCGCTCACAAGGTCGCCCAGGTTCTTCACCACGATCTCCACAAGCTCCAGATAATACCTGTTGTTTTCCGCCTTTGTCCAGCCGCCCTTTCTGTCAAACCACATGGGATGGGAGAAGTGATGGATGGTAAGCAGGGGCTTAATGCCGTAGGACAGCATCAGTTCTATCTCCCTGCGATAGTGCTCGATGGCGGAATAGTCGATCCTGCCCTCCTCCGGTACGATGCGTCCCCACTCGATACCGAAGCGGTATATCTGAATACCCATATCCGCCATGAGCTTTGTGTCGCTCTCCCAGCGGTTCCAGTGGTCATCGGCCACCTGCGGGGATGCGCCGTCCTTTATGCCGCCCTCTCTGTAGAACTGCAGCCAGTTTGTGTCGGTATCTCCGCCCTCGATCTGAGTTGCGGCTGTTGCCACACCCATGAGAAAATTCTCTTTAAGCTTGAATTTCATCGGTTCATCCCCTATTATTATGATATATCCATTATTATAAAACACAAATACCGGAGGTGCAAGATATGAACAGGACTCGTTGGTATAAAGACGGCGTATTTTATCAGATCTGGCCCCGATCCTTCAAGGACGGCAACGGCGACGGCATGGGTGACCTGTACGGCGTGTACGAAAAGCTGGACTACATCAAAAGTCTGGGGGTAGACGGCATATGGTTTAACCCCATATATCCCTCCCCCGGTGCGGACTGCGGCTATGATATAGCGGACTATACGGACATTGCGCCGGAGTTCGGCGGCATGGACGCATTCAAAAAGGTGCTTGACGGCGCCCATGAGCGGGGACTCAGGGTCATCATGGATCTTGTTGTCAACCACACCTCCGATGAGCATGAGTGGTTTCAGAAGTCCCGCCGCCGCATAGACCCTTACACAGATTACTATATCTGGTCCGATAAGCCCAACAACTGGGACAGCCACTTCGAGGGCGGAAGCGCGTGGCAGTGGGATGATGTGAGAGGGCAGTATTATCTGCACCTCTTTGCGATAAAGCAGCCCGATCTCAATATGGATAATCCCCTTGTCCGGGATGAGGTGGTCAGGCTCCTCCGCTTCTGGCTGGATATGGGTGTTGACGGCTTCCGGGAGGATGTCATAACCTTCATCTCCAAAAAGGACGGACTGCCAAACGACTATGTGTTCCCTGTGGCCCGCGGCATACGCAATTACAACTACGGCCCCCGTTTTGACGAGTATATGCAGCAGTTCAGGACTCAGGCCTTTGACGGTCACGACTATGTAATTATCGCCGAGGCCCCGCTGACGAGCCCGCGGAAAGCGCTGAAATACATCTCCGAGAGCGACACCAATCCCATCGACATGATGATACAGTTCGAGTGCATGGGTGCCGACTGCATGGTGACAGACTTTCTGCCCCTTCCCTTCTCCCTGAGAAAGCTGAAAAAAGCCTTTTCTTCATGGCAGAACAGCGTAAACGGCAGAGGCTGGAATATGCTCTACCTTGAAAACCACGACCATTCCCGCGTGGTCTCCAGATACGGCAGCGAGAAATACCGCTCGGAAAGCGCCAAAATGCTCTGCGCCGCCTATATGTTCCAGCAGGGCACTCCGTTTATATACATGGGGCAGGAGCTGGGCATGACGAACTGGTACCCCGAGTCCATGGATATGTACGAGGATGTCCAGACCAAAAATCAGCATATCAATCTGCCTGAGAAGCTTCGGCTGAAGATCTCCTATACCGCGTCCCGTGATTCCTCCAGAACTCCTATCCCCTGGAACGGAGGCAGAAACGCCGGCTTTACCGAGGCGGAAAAGCCATGGTTCACCGTTAACCCCAACTACACCGAGATAAATGTTGAGGCGCAGGAGCGGGACCCCGATTCCGTTCTCAATTTTTACCGCAAGGCAATAAAGCTGAAAAAGGAGATCGGCCGGGACGCCCCATATATCGAGCTCCATAAAAACAGCGGCCTGATCTTCGCCTATTCCAGAGGCTATGATTACGAGATAGTCTGCTCCTTTACCGAAAAGCCCGTAAAATACTCCTGCTCCGGCGAGATCATTCTCAGTAACTATTCCGAGAACGGCGATTATCTCAAGCCCTACGAGTGCAGAGTCTATAAGAAGTAACTGCGCACGGAGATATTCCGATGATGAACACATAGAATCGTGATTATAGGAAACAGAGCATTGCTCCGGAAGACGGTGCCTTTCCCATGCGGCTTTATGCCGATGTTTCGTATCCTAAGGCTCTGGAGAATGTGATGATAAACAGGGTGCGCTGCAAAATGGTAAATTTTCAGCGCACCTTTTCCCGTAAAAGCATCCGCATTATATAAAAACGACACAAAATGCTCAATGATCCGTTTTTATTATAATGGATGTATTTCCCTTTTTATTTCGGTCTTTCTCCTACGACATACTTGACATTCCTCACCGTAAAGAGGTAAAATCAACAAGATATAGTGTGTCATTTTACGCATTTCTCTGGATCAGACCACCCATGATCCACCTTACAAATCGTTTGTTACAGGAGTTGATACTTATGAAAGAAAAGCTCGGCAGATTATGGAGAGCGATCCCATACAGACGGATCATCTCTCTCATTCTGACTATGGCTACCTTCATTTCCATTCTTTCCCCCGCGGTGTACGCCGAGGCAGAGGCGGACAAGAAGGAAGCGGCGATGGAGCTGCTGTCCGGTCTTGCGGATGCCATTGCCGAAGGGCTTGAGAATGCGGAGGAGGAGGAGTCTGTCTCCCAGGAGGAGAACGGGATCGTCCCCGATGCCGTGCCCTCAGATACCGAGGCAGAGGACGCGGTGGAAGAGGAGAAAGAGGAGGAGGAAGAGCCCGAGTCTGATCCCTTCGATGTCACCGCAATCCGGATCACGACACCGGACTCCACTCTCAGATTGGCCGTTGATGAGAGCGGCGCTATCGAGTCGGAGGGGTCGTTGAGTTCTCTGCTTGACTGGGATTATTCCGGCCGTATTATCAAGAACTGGGAGCAATTCGCCCCGGAGCAGCTTGTCTCCCTGAATGATGACGGCTCCCTGAACGAGAGCTGCATCCTGTACTGGATGCTGAACAATCCCGACACCGAATGCACGCAGTTTGAAAACTCAGACGGTAAGCTCATCAACATCTACGGCATCTCCAATTACAGCACCCTCGTGGACAGTGAGGATAACGATCTGCTCTGCGATGTATGCGGGTATTGTCTTCTGGGCTGTGTAGACGGTGATGAGATCTACTATACCGAGGATGACATCGACCACAGTCTCGATGCCGACGGCAAATATTTCAACAGTGACGGAGTACTGGTCGCCGTAGATGCTACGATCACCGTAGAGACCGCAGTTAGCGAAGAGAATACCGATACACTGGTATTCATGACCTACACGGTCAATTCCGACGGCTTCTGCGATGAATGCGGTAAACCCATTGTCTGTGACGGCTTCTGCGATGTGTGCGGCATCTGCATGGACGGTAATTGCGAGGACAATGAGGGGGGCACTCCCGCTCCTGACGGTCTCTGCGACCTTTGCGGTATGCCTGTACACTGCGCCAAGTGTGCAGATGGGAACAGCGACGGCTTCTGCGATGCGTGCCTTTTCTGCATGGATGGGTGCATTGATGAAACCACGGCCGTGACGCCCGAGATATCGCAAAACGAGGAGTCGCCCGTCGAGAACTCCCCGGATGGTCTCTGTGATAAATGCGGTATGTCTATGCCCTGCAGCGGCGAACATTCGGATGAAAACAAAGACGGCATATGCGATCTCTGCCTCTTCTGCACGGATGAATGCAAGGATGCAGAGGGAGAAATAATCCACGACAACATCTGTGATAAATGCGGTCACACCATGGGTGCCCCCGTGGTCTGCTCTCATGTGGATGTGATAGGGTCAGAGGGTCTCTGCCATATGTCAGGCGGTGAGCTGCTGATGATCCTGGAATCTCTGATCTATATGAAGGCGGTCGTGGAAGACAGCGGCGGATGGCTGGAGAGGCTTATCTCCGATGCGCCTCCCGTGGAGGGTGATCCCTTCCCCGGTATCGGATACATATGCACTGTGCGTCAAAGCATCTTCCAGGCAAGTCAGGCCAGTAAGGATCTGGACGACAACCTGAAAATGTTTCAGTCTCCCGAGCTCTATGAGGCGCTCAACGGCGCAAGTATAGTCGGTACGCCCAACAGCGACGGCACGCTGAACCCCGGAGACAGTCTCTACGGGGCATGGCTGAACCTGTTTGAACAGTTTGAGGCGGAGAAGGAAGCTGCCCCCGATTCGATAAAGCCCTATTACACCGTGGAAGAGGATGCCGCCGAAATACCGGAGGCAATGAAGGACGCGGCAAAGGATGTGCTTGTCAACGAGCTGGATATGCTCTTCGGCTCGGACTACTGCGGCGGTGAGCTGCCCATCACTCAGGAAAACTATCTTCAGTATCGCGGCATGGTCAACGCCATGGAATCCGGCCCTGTCCTGTTCCTGTACGACGGGAAGCATCTTGATTCCGATGTCCGCTCCCTTGCCGGCGAGGTATGGAGCGGCGGCGCTTCTCTCCCGGAGGACGAGGGGGACCGGCTGTGCACCCTGTTTGCCATGCTCGACGATGTGCGGGCAAAGATAGTCTCCTCCGCAAACGACGGATTTGAGAGCTTTGCGCAGTTCACCTACGATGCTTTCGGCACACAGCCATACGCCATTCGCAGGGCGGAAAAGGACTCCCCCGTGATGCTTGCTGAGGACTACGCGGTGACCGATGAGAAAATTCAGAAGATCATCCGGTCCATCGACGGCTACCTGCGTTCACCGGAATTTGTGGATGTTGCCTGCATCCTGTTTGACGATCTGAACAAAGAAGATCTGAAGGATATGAACGGAGACGGCATCATCAACTCCTATGAGCTGCTGCTGCATTTTATGACGACAAAGCTCTTTACCGATGAATTCGTCACCAATCTGCTCGTGTCCGTTTTCGGTGCCGTGACGGATGCGCTCAATTCCTTGCCGGAGCTTCTGGAGGGTGTTGAGCATATCACAAGAACCGGTTACCGGGAATATAAGATCGATGTTATCGCTTTAAAGACAGTCGGCTGGTTATCCAAGCTTCTGGATGTTTTTGCCACGGAAGTCTCGCCTTTCCTGAAATTTGACACAGACTATAACGGACGGGTAATTCCTATGCGTCAGGTAATTGACCGTGCGCAGCTGAAGATCTACCCGGACACCTTCGTCAGAGTCGTGCAGGATCATAATAAGGACGGGAAATACACCGGTGTCATCAATGCTCTGCGTATGGCAGGCTCGGATTGGAGCAATGTGGAGACGCTGCCCTTCGGCATTGACTCCGCAGATGATATAAGGGATGTCATAGAGCTTATCCTTCAAAGCGTCGATCCCCTCATCAGTATCATTCTCAGCAGCAATAGCGGTTCCGGCTCCAGACTCTTTCTTGACAAGCTTGCCGCTGTGGATATGAACAGCAGTCTGCTTGGAATCATTCCGCTCTTTATCTCCCTTGATGTCAATCCTGAATTTGATTTTAATCCCGCTGGTCACTATGACGGCATTTTAATTCCGATCTTTGAGGCTCTGGGAATCGCCATGTCTGAGGAACAGTACAATCCGGCTTCTTTGCGGAGCACGGCGGACGCGGCCAAAGCCATCCTCGATCCTATGCTTAAGCTGTTGGAGCAGTTTTCCGAGCAGCCTCTGGAAAAGCTTCTGTCCATCCTGCCCAACATAGCCATGTATCTTCAGAACAACAAGCTCTTTGATCTGTTGGATCTGGATATTCACTATTCGCTTGAGCTGAAGAATATGAACGCCAGAGGCGCTGACCTGAGCGGCGCCGAGAAGAGGATCAAGGACGCGATTTTCAAGCACTGGTACGACTGGATCAACCCCCTGAAATATGCTAAATGGCTCCTCGCACAGGTTCAGCTTCTTCTTTGCAAGACTATCTTCTCCGGTTTGATGGGTGCTATTGCAAAAGCTTTTGTTGACACAGACCTGAAGGCTACAATAAGGTCAATGAATCTGAACCTGAAGGAACCGATAGGCGTACTGGTCATGGGTCTGTGTAATAGAATATCGGCCAGGATCAACGACCGGCTCAGTGACAAGGGTATGATGTTCAACTGGACGGTCAGCCGCGTTCCCGATGTGGATCTGAGAACCGGCGACTCCACCGTTCAGAATTTGAATCTGTACAATTACCTGATAAAGATGCTGTGCTCGGATCAGTCTATGAGCTGCTTCGGCTTCCGTCTCGATCAGCCCGATTCCTTTATCCGCTTTGTGCTTGAGCGTCTTTGCTATCAGGACGGAGCGCCGATGTTCGATGTGAACGCTGTTATGGCGACGCTGGATCTGGACACCCTTGCCCACCTGGGTCAGCTGACTGTGCACTCCGGCTCCAACCGCGACAGTCATTATTACTCCCATTGGTCCGGTCTTCTCGATCAGGGAGAGTACTTATTTGTTCAGGCGGATACCTCCGATGTGTTCTTCTACCTGCTGAAGGTGATCGCCAGCTTCACCGGCAATAAGCAAAATCTTTCCGCTCTGCTCACCCTGCTCGGCAAGGATGAAAGATCCATCAATGCCTTCCTCGAGCAGCTGGATACAGATCTGAAAGCTCAGCTTGGCATAAATCTGAAATCCATATTGCAGGACAAGGTGGATGCGGACGGCAAGCTGAATCTGGAGCTCATATCCCGAAGCCTGACGGCGGAGAACTTCCTCCTGTCCATTGTGGAGTTCATGCTTGCCGACGGTAAGTACAATCTGCTGGACACCCTCTATGCCTCTGCCAGCGACCAGCGTATGCAGGAGGTCATATCCAGCGGCTCCATCCCCTATCTGAAATATCAAAATGCCTGGAGTAAGGACATTGCTAAGGCCATGACCGAGGATATTGACGACGTCATAAACGATCTGCTGGTCTGGTTGGGCCGCGACCTTGATCCCAATACTCCGGAGCGGGAGACGATACAGCAATTCCTCAGCAATAAGCTCCGGGGTCACATCCTCGACAATGACCTTCTGACAGCGGCTGCCCGCATATCCTGTGAGGTGTACCGACAGGCAGAGGATCAGCAGGAGCAATTCAATACCTTCTATAAGCTCACAGGGCTGGATCTCAGCGCATATCTGAACGACTTCGGCTATCTGTTCTATGACGACTGCACGCGTCCGACGAAGAGGGTCTTCCCCACTCTCTCTGCCGAAAAGAAGGACAACGGCAAGCTCGCGTGGATGTTGAACAATGATCCCGTGGATACGCCCGAAGATGTGTTCAATGCCATATCCCAGTTGTTCAGTCAGCTTGAGCCGATTCTGGACATTCTCCTGTGCGGCAGGGATGCTGAGCTTCTGACCTATACAAAGAAGGACGGCAAGCTCTCTGAGCGTGGTGTTATCTCCGTCACCGGAGCCGACGGATATGACTCGACTCTCCTGCCCCTGTTTGAGGCGATCCTCGGTGAAGACGCCGATGAGCTCCCCTCCGTGGAGGAATTCCGCGAGATGGGCAGCGGCGCGGGACTTGCCCGGTGCTGCTCCGCACTTGTAATGCATCTCATGAAGATATGCCTCTCGGATACCATAGTCTCCGACCTGCTGGAGATGCTGATACAGGTGATGTATGCCGTGTCCGAAAACGGGCTGAGCCTGTTCCTCATCAATCTCCCCCATCCGCTGCTGAGAATGATCGACTCTATGCAGCCGATACTGAATATCGACTTTGACGCCATTTTCAATGATGTTCTCTGTGATCTTCTTTACAGCGATAATCGCTTTGACTCCCCCGACGAGATGCGGGCACTGCTCAATACGACGGACGGCAAGCTTAAGCTGCGCAGCCTTTCCGTGGAGAGCCTGCTCAAATTCCTGTCTGTCTGCCTCTCCGTGAAGGACAAAGACGGAAATCGTCTTATCCCCGGCTTCTCAAAGCTGTACCACAATGTGATACAGGATCTTGCCTGCCTGCGTGTGCCCTATGACAGTCAGGCGTACACCACCATAAACGGCAAGGTCATACCGGACAGGTCACAGCCTCTGGATGCCTACCGTCTCAAGCTCGACGGCGCAGATGCCCTCACGGTCATGCTCTCCTTTGTGTGCGAGGCGCTGCTGGACGACACCAACGCACAGGTGCTGGATATCCTGCTCAAGCTGGAGCCCGGCTTCTTTGTGCAGCTGCGTGACCTGCTGCGGGATAAAGCGAAATACACTGCGAACTACAACTGGGCTTACTTTGCCCCCGGCAATGAGTCAGCGATCCTCAGCTCCGCCAAGGAATCGCCGGTAAATGTAAATCAGTATGCCCACCCTCTGGTCAAGACCTATCTTGACGCTGATAACGAGACACCGATCAACGAGGCGGAGACTGCCCGCACCATGGTCGAGTCGCTGGATGATATCCTCACCCTGCTGCTGAATTTGAATGTATCCGGAAAGCCTCTGGCAGAGCAGCTCTTTGACCCCAGCAGGCTGGAGAAGCGTGACGGGCGGTATTCCCTCGGCTCCATCATCACCGGACTTGTCTCGGACGAAAGCCTTGACACAGTTTTGGACAAGGTCGCCAACTTCTTCGATTCCAGCCGGGATATGGATATCCGTCAGAAAGATCTGGCGCAGCTGAGGGAGACGATCCGCGGTCTGCTGCCGATAATCGGCAAGGTCCTGCGCATGGCAAACATCGATCTGACGATGTACAGTATCGACAAATCAAAGACTATCTACCGTGACGGTAAGGTCATCTACTGCGGCACCGACGGAAAGCCCACCGGTCTGACCCGTCCCCAGCTGGCGGCGGATGATTCCAACCTGAATGAAGTACTGCTGTCGCTGCTGCTGCCCGCAAAGGGAATTCTTGGCTTCCTGCTACTGGGCAAGCCGATCGATGTGTTCTACTCCTCCGATACATATATGGATAAGGACGGCAATATCCTGCTCAGCCGCGGGGACGATCTTGTATCTCTCTCCGGTGTGAAGCTACATGATTACACTCTCCTGCCGCTCTTTGAGTCTCTGGGTATCACCGGGCTGAAAAACAGTGATGCGTACATCCGCTACTCCAATGGCGGCGGCAAGGAATATATGACCGAGGAATTCCTTGCCGACTTCTGCAGCGCGTTCGCCAGCTGGGCACAGTGGCTCGTTTCCGAGCCGGAGGGTCCGGATATGCTCAACAAGGTGATCGATCTGCTGCCTCCGCTGCTGTATTTCATCAATTCCAACGGAATCGGCGTGATCGTGCAGAATATTATCGAGCCTCTGTCCGGTCTCCCGAGCGTCCTGAACAGGCTCCGCGAGATCATGAGCAAGGGAGAGGAGCTGGAGTACCGCTACACCCTGGATACCGTTAAGGAGCTCTGTTCCGATCTGAGGCTGGGTACTCTGCTCGAAACGCTCTTTAGCTGGGTCTCTATTGGGAATAATGGAGATCGAATGGTCAATGGTATGCAGGATATCGGCTCTGCCCTGCTTGCCATGCTGAGGGGTGTAGAGGCCGATCAGGCAGGCAAGGAAGGCATCCATCTGACTCTGACCCCCGATGGGAAAGAGCTTCTCAACAGCTTTGTTGTGGGAGAGCTTGTCTATAACAGCGACTCCGAATGTCTGTTTGACACCTACTCCATGCACTTCGTTGACAGCACGGATAAGGCGACCTTCCTGACGGTCACGGTCAGCTTCCTGCTGGATCTGATAGAGCATCCGGATAACGCGAAGGCCCTGTCCTCGGTGCTGGGCGACGGCGTGTATCAGGCGATCATCAATCTGATGCACCTGCCGGAGCACGATTTCAAGATGAAGCCCTACCATTGGGAGATGACGGAATACGCCGATAAGGATGTGCTCGTTTCCGCCTTCAAGCTCAGCAAGGATATGCGGAATGAGCCGATCTACGGTGATCTTTGGACCCGCGAGATGTCCACCATGATGGCCATGAATATGGAGAGGACGCTGAACAACATTCTCTATCTGCTGGGCGTCAAGATCGGAGATATCGTGGTCCGCGATTTCCCGAGTCTGATGAAGGCGCTGTTCGGCGGTGCCCTGTACACTCAGAGGTCGATGGATGCCATCACGAAGCTTTTAGGCGGCATCAAGGGATATCTGGATAAGTACGATCCCAACGGCACCATTGCCCCCTTCATAAAGGAGCTGCTGGGCGTCGATCTCCACGCATGGGATGCTTATGCACCCGGCGGCGTGTGGGCCAATGGCCGCAACTGGGGCTTCTCCTCCAAGGACAACATGACTGAGGAGCAGGTGGAGCGTAACGCGGTGATCTTTGAGAACGCCATCTGCGAGCTGCTCGCACCTTTGGCGCCGCTGCTGACCTTTGTACTGGCAGACCGTGATATCGCAATGCTCGTCGATGCCGACGGTTTACCTGTACGGCCCGACGGCGACGGCAAGAGCAAGACGGATAATCGTATTCAGCTCATTATATGCGGCGCTGAGGGATATAAGCACGCGATCGTTCCTCTGTTCGAGGCGATGCACATTTCCTCTATCCCCTCCCCCGAGGAATTCAGCGAAAAGGCTCTGCAGGATCCTCAGTATGCTGTCCGCGGTGTCATCCACCCGATCATCAGCAAGGTTCAAGAGCTGTGGAGTACCAACGGGCAGGAGTTCTTTGAACAGCTTCCCGGACTGATATACTTCCTCAACTGCGGCGGTCTCGGCGTCTGCATTGAGAATCTGCTGCACAGCATCTATGTGATCGGCAACGCACTCAAGCCCATGAAGGATCAGATAAGTGCTCTTGTCTACGACGAGCAGGGCATCTTTGACCTGTACAATACGCTGAATGTCACCGCTTTGGCGGATCAGGCTCTGTTCGATATGTTCGGCATTGAGAAGTCCGATCTTATCCGTATCTACAATCTCACCGGCAAGGATTATTCCGAGGCAGACAGCTTTGAGGATATTGATCTGCGGCTGCTTTTGAGCGTTGTCATGGCTCTTATGGACAAGACATTCAACCGTCTCGGTGTTCACTTCACGGTTACGCCCTTTGTGGCCGACATTACCAACGAGCTGAGCCTTGGCTATGTGAGAAGCTTCGATTCTCTCTGCGGCGAAAAAGCGTATACGATGGTGCTGGACAAGGAGCTGGATCCCGGCTGCTACGGCGACTTCTTCACGGTCATGATGCGTATGGCGCTCAAGCTGCTGGCACAGGGTGAAAATGTGGACGCATTTGTGGACCTGCTGGCAAAGCTCGGTAATATTGACACGGACAGCTTCCTTCCCAGATTGCTGAAGGCTGTGCTGCGCTATGTTGTGGGCTTCATGACGAGCGTTCCCTGCGTGACAGAGTCTGCCATGTACGCAATGTATCTCCTTGTATGGGATGCCACGGATGTGAGCTATAAGGCTGTGGCAAAATATGAAAAGCTCAACTTCTCCTGGGCTATGGCTATGAGCCGCCTGAAGATGAAGGATGGCGGTATCCCCTATGCCATAGTGACGGTGCTGATGGATGTGTTTGATGACGAGATCGGCGATATACTCACACCTACTCAGGTGGCACCGAACGGTTTCCTGCCCGCCATCACACAGGCTGTCCAGGTCGTAAAGACCACAGTCACCACCATAGTCAAGGCGGCAAAGACCGTCGTCTCCGGGATAAAGAGCCTGTTCAGACGATAACGGAAGAAATGTCCTCCTCCCATAAAAAGCTCCTGCCTTTTATGGGAGGGACACCGCCGGGTTTTCATTCCCGTTCGTTGAGCGGAACTCGCTAAAAGAATAATATAACAGGACATGAATAGTTTCGCCTTTATCCACCGGAGAAAGCAGCTTTTCATGTCCTTTTATACTAAGCACTGATAAGAAGAAGACAAAGATTTGCGAGGAAAAAATGCGCCGGACAAGGCAGCTTACGCAGAGCATAATGGAGATATATGGTCAAGGAAGCTAACGAAGTACGGCACAGTTTTTACCGCAAAGATT
>JAZUJF010000158.1:0-6436 GCA_045642585.1 Candidatus Limivicinus sp. | reverse complement strand
CCACATACCGGGGATATCAGGATTGATATGCTGGCTGAGAAGCTCCTCGTTCAGACCCTCGATACCCAGACCGGGGGCATTGGGCACCTGAATGAAGCCGTTCTGGATCAGGGGATTGGGGAGACCGTAGACCATGTCGCTCCACCAGGGAACATCGATGGAGTGGTACTCAATAGCCAGTACATTGTGCATTGCGGCGGCAGTCTGAACCGCTGCCATGCAGGCGATGGGACTCTCGGCCATGTGTACGGCAACGGCGACACCGTTCTCGTCGGCGATGTCGGAGATCTTCTTCAGCTCAAGAGCGCCGCCGCAGGTGAGAATGTCGGGGTGGATGACGGAGACGCCGCCGGCCTTAATAAGCTTCTCATAACCCTCTTTCAGATAGATGTCCTCGCCGGTGCACACAGGGATGCAGGTGGAATTGCGCAGACGCACATAGTGATCGGTGTATATCCACGGAGCCAGATCCTCGACCCATGCCAGATTGTACTTCTCCATTCTGCGGCAGAAGCGGATGCAGCTCTCAAGCTGGACATGACCGAAATGGTCAACTGCAAGAGGGACATCGTAGCCGATAACATCCCGCACTTCCTTTACATAGTTTTCAAGGTAATCAAGACCCTTTTCGGTGATCTGGATGCCGGTGAAGGGGTGAGCGGTAGTGACGATCTGATAGCTCTTCTGATGCCTCACCATGTCGGCGGTGACGCTGCCGCCCTGGGCGTTGAGCACATGGGAGGCGTATTTCTTCATATCGTCAATGAAGCCGAGAGGGGCGTTGATAGTGCCCGGCTCATCCAGCAGCAGGCCGATGCCAAGATCCATTTTCAGGAAGGTGAAGCCCATGTCCATTCTCTTTTTGAGAGCCAGACCCATATCGTGGCCGCTGTGCTTGCCTTCAACATCGGTGTCGGCATAGACACGCACCTCGTCTCTGTACTTGCCGCCCAGCATCTGGTAGAGGGGAACGCCGTATGCCTTGCCCGCCAGATCCCACAGGGCGATCTCTATGCCGGAAACGCCGCCGCCCTGACGGGAATCGCCGCCAAACTGCTTGATCTTGTGGAAGATCTTGTCAACATTGCAGGGATTTTCGCCGATAATACGGGACTTGAGCATCAGGGCATAGGTCTTGGAGGAGGCGTCGCGCACTTCGCCATAGCCGACAAGACCCTGATTGGTCATTATCTTCATTATGGTGCAGCGCTTGGGGGCATCGGTGATGTCAACAAAGCGCATATCGGTTATACGCAGGTCGCTGGGATTGGAAAAGGAATTGTAGCTCATGTCATATCTCCTTATATTTTTCAGGATAGGGTCAATATAATACTTTTAACGCAGACAGTCCAATGAAATATAACTGCGATATGATAAAATATTTCTTTGGTTTTTAGAGAAAAAGTGATATAATGCCTGTATTATCAATGTTTTACAGAGGTTCTGAAAAATGATGACCGATGAAATAATTCTCTCGTCTGACATTCACTCCATCCCCGTGCTGAAGATGTACCACTCCACGGCCATGCCCGGAAAGCGCACATATCAGGAGCACCACCACACCCAGCTTGAAATAAGCGCGGTGCTCTCCGGCGTATGCGAATGGCAGATAAGGCGCAGACCCTTTCGCTGCCGGGCGGGGGATATCGTCATCCTGGGCAGCGACGAGGAGCACTATATAACCTCCATTGACCCGGGTGAGCCTCTGCAGCTTCTGAATCTGCAGTTTGAGCCGCGGTATATCTGGTCTCCCGGCAACAGCAGCTTTGACTCCGACTATCTGAGCATATTCCTGAACCATGAGGACCTGTTTCAAAATGTACTCTCCGGCGGGAGGGAGACAGCAAAGGAGGTGTTCTCTCTTCTGGGGCGGATGTATGCCGAGGGCAGAGACCGGAAGCCGGAGTACGGGCAGATAGTGAAGGCACAGCTTATGCTTATTCTGGGTCTGCTGGGAAGGGAATACAGCGCCGTTATTACTGCCGGGCGGGAGCGTGACAGCGTTCAGCTTGACAGGATAGACCGGGCTATGTCCTACATTAACGAGAACATAACAGGCGAGCTGACACTTGAGGAGATAGCACGGCAGGCCTCCCTGTCCAGAAGCTATTTCTCCACGGCCTTTAAGAAGCTGAACGGTGTGAGCGTGTGGAGCTATATAACGGGAAAAAGGATAGAGCTTGCCATGAGCCTGCTCCGGGGGACAGAAAAAACGGTGCTGGACATAGCGGGGGAGTGCGGCTTCAATAATCTGGCAAATTTTAACCGCAGCTTTCGCATGATAACCGGCCTGGCTCCGTCGGAATACAGAAAGAGCGTTTGAGCGTTTTACAGTGTCTTTACATATCCCCTGTCGGTCTTTTCATATCCCATTTTCAGGCAGTAGGGCACATGAAGGGGGTTGGAGCCGGTATAAACAAGGGTCTTGTAGCTGTCTTTGAGGACACCGTAAATATAGTTTGCCACGCTGCAGTCCCGGTACTGGGGGGTGGTATAGTCGATGATTATGCGCAGACTGTCGCCCTCGGTGACGCCGGCGGAGATGCCGGAGACCGTGTCATTGTCAAAGACGACCATGACCCTGTCGGCCTTTGAAATGTCGTATGCGTCGAAATACTTACCGATGTCCCCGGAGAAGCGGTCGAGCACATATTTCACCACGGAATCGTCTGCGTCCGCCTCCACATAGGAGAAGGTCTTTTTGGAGGCGATGAGCTTATACAGAAAGTACAGGTCAATTCCCACAAGGCAGATATTCATTATGGCGGTGGGGATGGAGTTTATTTTGAAAGCGTAAATGCAGAAAATGAGAGAGCCGACGGCGTTGATGACCCGGAGCTTTATTATGGAGCTCATCAGCAGAGACACCAGCACCAGCGCGGAACCGAAATAACCTATAAGCTCCCAGATAAGATAACTGTCCATTAAAACTATCCTCCATTTGAAAACTGTTTGTGTTTTCTGTTTCCTTAGTGTATAATAATACCCATTCAGATATAACTCAATAGGTAAAATGAGAATACTTATGACATATGGCAGCTTCCGGCCACGTTCACCCGGAGTATCTTAACAATAATTAATAATAATCACATATGTTCTTTTTGCAAATGATATGTTATAATAGACACAGATATAGAAAGTGAGGGGACACAGTGGCTACTTCGACAAAAGCAGCCCTCGGTGCTGCGCTGAAAAAAATGATGGAACGCAAGCCCATCGATAAAATTACCGTCAAGGATCTTGTGGAGCTTTGCAATGTAAACCGTCAGACCTTCTATTACCATTTCGACGATGTGTACGACCTTTTGGAGTGGATCTTTGAGGAGGACGCGAACAGGGCTCTTCCCAAGGAGATAGTGTATGAAAACTGGCGTCAGGATGTGACCACATGGTTCACCTATCTCAAGGACAACAGCACCTTCATGCTGAATATTTACCATTCCGATAATCGCTCCCATCTGCTGAGATTTTTCTACGATAAGCTGTATGCCTGTATTCGCAGCTTTTCGGACATAGTGTCCGAGGGGAAGAATATAGACAAAGAGGACTACGAGTACATCATCACAATGTACACGAATGGCACCGTCGGCTTTATCTCCCAGTGGCTTGAGAACGGGATGCAGCTTCCCGGTACCATCACCGCCGAGCGCTTCCTCATGACCCTTGATGGCAGCGTGGAAAATCTGATAGCCAGATTTACATCGAACAACAGCTGACCACGATGCTGCTGCCTGAAATAATCATTATTTACTGCCCTTCTCTCAGATGGGCAGTTATTTTTCTGTTGAAATAAGTATAGAATGGTGGTATCGTGTACTGGAAAAGGCTTTCGGCATCATATGAAAGGACATTTTGTTTATGAAAATTGTTGTACTTGGCGGAGGAATAAGCACGGAGCGCCATGTGGCTCTCGTCACAAGCACATCGGTGTGCAAGGCTCTGCGCTCTCTGGGACATAAGGCAATTTTTGTCGATATGTACTTTGGGCTGGAAAACTACGAGGGAAAGCTTGAGGATGCCTTTGACGCGCCCGACGGCTTCTGCGGCGATGTGGCCATTGAAAAGACCGAGCCTGACCTGGAAAAGATAAAAGCATCCAGAAGGTATAAGAGCGCCGGGCGTCTGGGTAAGAATGTACTGGAAATCTGCGCTCTGGCCGATTTTGTGTTTCTCGGGCTCCACGGCGCCGATGGCGAGGACGGCAAAATTCAGGCCACTCTGGATCTGATGGGTGTGCCCTATTCCGGCTCCGGCCCTCTCTCCAGCGGTATGGCTATGGATAAGGCTGTGGCAAAGCGCATCATGGAGAGCGCCGGGGTGAGAACTCCCCACTGGCAGGAGCTCGTCTACCGCGAAGAGGATATTCCGCATCTTCTGGACACTCTGCCTCTGCCCTGCGCGGTGAAGGTGGTCGATGGCGGCTCATCCATCGGCGTGGAATTGCCGAATACGAGGGAAGAGCTTGAAAAGGCACTCAGACATATTCTGAAATTCGGCAGCCGTATAGTTGTTGAGGAGAAAATAACGGGCATAGAGGTCACTGTCCCTGTGCTGGACGGCAAATATCTCAGCCCCATCGAGATAGTCCCACCCGAGGGCGGCAGCTTTGACTATGTGGCGAAGTATCAGAGCGGCGACGAGGGGGCAAGAGAGATCTGCCCTGCCAGAATAAGCCCGGAGCTCACAGAGCTTGTGGGAAAAGAGGCTCTTAAGCTCCACAACGCTCTGGGTCTTTCCGTGTACTCCCGCACCGACTTTATCATTGACAGCGAGGGCAAGGCATGGTGCCTTGAGGTCAATACCCTCCCGGGCATGACTCCGAACAGCCTCATCCCAAAGGCGGCGGCTGTGGAGGGACTCAGCTATGCAGAGCTTTGCCGGCTGATCGTGGAGCTGTCTGTTGAAGCGAGAAAAGGGAAGGATGCTTTGTATTGAGGTCTGTTTTTTCCATTTGAGCGGTATTTTTGCGAGTTATTTACAATTAGTTGACATTATGAGGCGTGTGCTGTGCTAATATCTCATTAATAATGATTACGGTTTTCCAGAGGAACTGAAATGAGAGAAAAAATAGCCCGTTTTATGGCCGGCAGAAACGGCAACGATCAACTGAATGTTTTCCTGATGGCGGTGGGTCTTGTTCTGCTTTTCATCGCGGCCATCTTTTCCAAGTCCTTCGGCAGGTACATCTATCCCCTTGTGCTTGTGCTCCTTGGGGTCTCCTATTGGAGAATGCTGTCAAGGAATGTTTACAAGCGCAGAGAGGAGAACGGAAAGTTCATCCGCAAACAGTACGCTGTGAGCGCGTGGTTTCGTGTGCGCAAGGAGCGATGGATACAGAGAAAGGACTATAAGTTCTTCTCCTGCCCCTCCTGCAAGACCACTCTGCGCGTGCCCAGAGGCCACGGCAAGGTGAAGATCGTCTGCCGTAAATGCGGCTGCTCTTTCACGGGGAAGACCTGATATGTACGGATATCTTACGGCGGATCGGGGAACACTCACCCCGGAGGAGCTGACAAGATACAGGGAGCTGTACTGCGGGCTGTGCCGTTCGCTGAAGGAGCGCCACGGCGATATGTCGCGGCTCACGCTGAACTACGATATGACCTTCCTTGTGATCCTTCTGTGCTCACTGTATGAGCCGGAGGAAGCTTCGGGATGCGATAGCTGCCTGCGCCATCCCTTTGAGCCTAAGCCATGGGTCAGAAATGAGATCTCGGACTACGCCGCGGATATGAATATCGCCCTTGCGTATCTGAAGCTCATGGATGACTGGAAGGATGAGCACAGCGCGTATTCCCGCTTCCGCGCAAAGCTTCTGCGGCCTTCATTTGACCGGGTGAATGAGCTTTATCCCCGTCAGTGCGGCGGCATTGAGAGTGCGATCGAGGCGCTGGGAGAGATAGAGAGCTCCGGGGAATTTGACCCCGACGGCGCGGCGGCCTGCTTCGGCACGATCATGGAGCAGGTGTTCCTGTACAGGTGTGACAACTGGTCCCGTTGGCTCTCAAAATTTGCCGGCAGTCTCGGCAGAGTCGTCTATATCATGGACGCCGTGATGGATCTGGACTCAGATGTGTTTTCCGGCAGCTATAACCCCTTCAGACCGTACTACGGCAAGGCGGACAATGAACGGCACTTCAGGGATATTCTGAAGATGGAGCTGGGAGAATGTCTCTATTATTTCGATAAACTGCCTCTTGTGCGGGATGTGGGACTTCTTAAAAATATACTGTGTCAGGGACTGTGGTATCAGTTCGATAAGAAATACAGCAGAAAGGACTCTTGATTTATGTATCAGGATCCCTACAAGGTGCTTGGCGTATCACCCGGCGCCACAGACGAGGAAATTAAAAAAGCATACAGGGATCTTATCAAGAGGTATCACCCGGATCTCCATCCGGATGACCCCGAGGCGGCAAAAAAGACAAACGAGATC
>JAZUJF010000157.1:0-4035 GCA_045642585.1 Candidatus Limivicinus sp. | reverse complement strand
ACCGCGCTGACCCACAGCTCCTATTCCAACGAGAAGCACGGCAGCACGGCATACTGCTATGAGCGGCTTGAATTTCTCGGAGACTCCATCCTCGGACTGGTGACGGCAGAGTTCCTCTATAACCACGAACCGAAACTCCCGGAGGGGCGCATGACAAGACTTCGCTCCGAGCTGGTATGTGAGGGGAGTTTACATAATGTTGCTCTGAAGCTGGATCTCGGGGAGTATATGCGTCTGGGCAAAGGGGAGGAGCACACCGGTGGCAGAGAGCGGCCCTCTATCCTCGCGGATATGGTGGAGGCCATTATCGCCGCCATGTATCTGGATTCCGGTATGGATGAATGTCGCCGCTTTATCATGGAAGAGATACTGAGGTTTGCCGAGGTAAGCGAAGCTCACCGCTACAAGGACTATAAGACCGAGCTGCAGGAGGTCGTGCAGAGCAGGGCAAACCAGACCGTTTCCTACCAGATGGTGGGCGAGAGCGGCCCGGATCATAATAAGACCTTTACCTTCTGCGTACTGATAAACGGCGTCAACGCCGGTGAGGGCTCGGGAAAGACCAAGAAAGAGGCCGAGCAGATGGCCGCCAGAAAAGCTTTGGAGGCCATGGCATGAGTGCCAGAGAGAACATTATCCCCGTGTTTGTGCCCCATCTGGGCTGTCCCAATAAGTGCGTGTTCTGCAATCAGACGCGCATTTCAGGCAGTCAGAGACCGGCCGCCCCGGAGGATGTGATAAACGCCATAGAGAATTCAGCCGCCTTGCTCCCCAGAGGGGCAAAGCGGCAGCTGGCGTTTTATGGGGGAAGCTTCACGGCTATCCCCGTGGGGGCGCAGGAGGCTCTTTTGTCGGCGGCGAAGGGGTATCTTGACAGGGGAATGATACATTCCCTCCGACTTTCCACAAGACCGGATGCTGTTGATAACGAGACCCTTGAGCGTCTGCGTTTTTACGGCGTAGATACTATCGAGCTGGGCGCCCAGTCCATGTGCGATGAAGTGCTGCGTATTTCCGGCAGGGGCCATACCTCAAAGGATGTTGAGAATGCTTCAAAACTCATTAAGAACGATGGCTTCGGTCTTATTTTACAGATGATGACCGGACTTCCCGGCGATTCCTTTGAGCGCACCGTGGAGACGGCTTCGCGTATAATTGCCCTCCGACCCGATGGGGTCAGGATATATCCGACGGTCATCGTGAAGGACACGCCCCTTTATGATATGTGGAAAGCCGGCACATACAGGGAACACACGGTGGAGGAAGCGGTGGATTACTGCGCCGCGATCGTGCCCATGTTCGATGAGGCCGGGATACCGATCATTCGTCTGGGGCTGAACCCCACCGATGAGCTGTCCTCGGGCGCGGCCGCCGGAGGCGCGTATCATCCGGCGCTGGGCGAGCTTGTGAAGAGCCGCATAATGCTCACGCAGGCAAGGCAGCTCCTCAGTACTGCCCGGATCCCGGAGGGCAGTACAGTCACTCTCCTTGTGGGCAAGGGGAAAACATCCCAGATGCTGGGTCAGCACAGATCCAACCGTGATATTCTGTGCCGGGAGTTCGGCCTTAAAGCTATTAAGGTCATGGAAAAGACCGGGGATGACGGTGGTATTGAGCTCCTCTGAGGGATTTTTGATATTATGATGCTCCCGTATTTCTTCCTTGAAAAAAGGCGGGAAATATATTAAAATAAATCGTTTACAAATGTTATTTGCGAGGTTGGTTCATTGTACTTAAAAGCATTGGAGATACAGGGCTTCAAGTCCTTCCCGGACAAGACCCGTCTCACATTTGAAAAGGACATTACCGCTATCGTTGGCCCCAACGGCTCCGGTAAGTCCAACATATCTGATGCTATCCTCTGGGTCATGGGAGAGCAGCGCTCAAAGGCCCTGCGCGGCAGCAAGATGGAGGATGTCATATTCGGCGGAACTCAGAAGAGGAGCGCCATGGGCTATGCTCAGGTCACTCTTATCATAGACAACTCCGCCCATATTTTCGACAGTGACTTCAATGAGATCGCTCTGACCCGCCGATACTATCGCAGCGGGGACAGCGAGTATTTCATAAACCGGGAGTCTGTCAGGCTCAAGGACATCAACAGTCTTCTTATGGACACCGGCCTTGGCCGTGACGGATATTCCATTATCGGTCAGGGCAGAATTGCCGATATAGTGTCATCAAAGAGCACTGACCGGCGCGAGGTCTTTGAGGAGGCGGCAGGCATTTCCCGCTTCCGCTATCGCAAGGAGGAGGCGGAGAGAAAGCTTGAAAAGACCGAGGACAATCTCCTGAGAATAAATGATAAGATCGAGGAGCTTGAAATACAGGTCGAGCCTCTGCGCAGACAGTCGGAGACTGCGAAAAAGTACCTTGTGCTTCGTGACGAGCTGAGAATCAAGGAAATATCCTCATGGATGACAACTCTTGACAAGCTCCGCGATCAGGCCGAGGGCGTGCGCCTTGAGTATGAGCAGGTGTGCAATGAGCTTGAGGATGCCCGGGACAGCCTGAGCGCGCTCCATGTATCCTCCGACAGCATCACCGAGCGTATGCACCAGAAGGACATTGAGGCCGAGCGTATCAGGGACCGTCTTTCCGCGGCAGAGGCCGACCGCTCCGGCAAACAGGGCGAAGCAGGCGTTATCAGGGCCAATATTCAGGCCGCCAGGGACAGCATGGAGAGGACGCTGAAGGACATAGAGGAGGCCCAGAGCCGTGTCAGCGAGATAAAGGCCGGTATTGACGCAGGATTTGCCCGCATCAGTGCCATTGATGAAGAGCTGAAGAAGATCGCCGATGAGACTCAGGCAAATCAGAATGTTCTGAGCGGCTGCCGTATGAAGCTCAGGAGCCGGGAGGACAGGGTCAACGAGCTGAACGCAAGGCTGACCCAGCTCCATGTGGATGTTCGCAGCACTCAGTCCCGTATTGATATGCTCTCTGAGATGGAGAAGGACTATGAGGGCTTTTCCAAGGCTGTAAAGACTGTCATGCGGGAGAAAGAGAGGGGCAATCTGCGCGGTATTCACGCACCTGTTGCCAATCTTCTCCGGACAGATGAGGAATGTGCTCTGGCGATAGAGACCGCTCTCGGAGCGTCCGCCCAGAATATCGTGGTGGATACTCAGAATGACGGCCGCGCCGCTATCGAGCTTTTGAAGCGCACGGACGCGGGCCGCGCCACCTTCCAGCCCATTGACAGCATCCGGGGCAGCGTAATGCAGGATGCGCCGGAGCGGGATCCGGGCTTTGTGGGCATTGCTTATGAGCTGATAAGGTTTGACCCGAAATACGACCAGATATTCCGCAGTATTCTCGGCCACACCGTCGTGTCCGAGACTCTGGCGGACGCTGTGAGAATAGCCAGAAACAGCGGCAACAGATTCCGCATCGTCACTCTGGACGGCCAGCTTATTAACGCGGGCGGCTCCATGACCGGCGGCAGTAGCGCAAAGGGAACGGGTATCCTGTCAAGGGCAAACGAGCTTGAGAGGCTGCGCAGACAGATGAAGGAGCAGCTGGAGAGCGAAAAGACCTGCGCCGTAGAGCTTGAGCGTGCAAAGACAGACCTTGCTTCCGTCAGATACCAGATGGATATGGCCATGGAGGAGCAGGCAGATATTCGCTCCCGCGACGCGGCGCTTCAGACTGAGAAGCGCACGACTCAATCTTCCAACAGCCAGCTTCAGGCTCTGCTGGACTCCATAAGCGGAGACAGCGACGCAAGAAAAGCCGCCGTCAGCTCCCATGAGCGCCGGATAGAGTCCTTCACTCAGCTCCTTGCGGAAAAGAATAAGGAAATAGAAAAGGCCGAGCTTGCCATAAGAGGTATCAGAGACGAAATATCCGATATTTCCAAGGCCAGACTGGAGCTTGAGGGCAAGCGCACAAGAGCCGAAAAGGAAACTCAGCAGCGCAACGACGAGATAAACGCGCTGGAGCGCAAAAAGGCTCAGATCGAGCAGAAGAAGCTCTCCGCCGAGATGGAGGAAAAGACCATCCTCGATAAGAAGTCGGATCGTAGCCATGTCG
>JAZUJF010000156.1:0-4081 GCA_045642585.1 Candidatus Limivicinus sp. | reverse complement strand
CTCTCTGGGCAGAAACGGGACGAGCGGACAGGCCGAGCTTATCGTGGAGCCTATCGACGGAGCGGAAAAGTATAACTTCTTCGTCACATATACCGACCCTCTGGGCAGTACCTGCGTACTAAAAAAGGCTGACGGTGTATATCCCATAGCCGCAGCGGAGGACGGCGGCGCTGTTCGGGTGGTTGCCGTATTGAGAGGCGACTGCAACTGCGATGAGCGTGTGGATCCCAAGGACATCACTCTGCTGGTCAGAAGAATGGCGGGAATAACCGGCCTGAGTTCTGTTCAGGAGCCCGCCGCTGACTGCGATAAGGACGGCAATACCACCGTGAAGGATCTCACAAAGCTGGCAAGGGCTCTGGCCCGTATCGAGAAGCTATAAAGTATATTACAGAAAAACACACGCCTGCGCACATATCGCGCAGGCGTGTCGTATCATGTGAAATTATACTGGAAACTGATACTGATACCCAATAAGATGGTTTAGGAATGAAGCGGTCTGCTTCAAACCAAACTGTTCTATTGGGTATCAGTATGATTAAACACCCATGCACAGCAATGTACTCCGTCATAAATGAAAGCCGAGAGCGCATAGCACATATTAAACATTGCGCAATGCCTGACATTTTTTACGGGAGACCTCATCCGTCACGGGCGGGCAACAGAGTGCGACAATACATATCCTCCATCGACCGCCCGGGACGGATGAGGTCTCGCGCCCGCAGGCGCACATTTACCGCTACACAATGTCTGACATTCTGACGGGAAAACCTCATCCACCGCAAGCGGTAGACATCAATATGCATGGGAATTAAATCAGATATGAGTATTACAGAAGCTCCGCAAACAGTCTCAGCAGCATCTGAGCAAAGGAGAGAGCGGACTTGCCACCGTACAGATACAGCTTCGTGACCTCACGGCTCCGGGAGAAGGTGTTCTCAAAGTCCTTTTTCATGTCCCTGACCCCGTCGCAGCCATAGAACCAGCAGCCGTTTTCAAAGTGGTGATACAGACTGCGGTAATCCAGATTGATGGTGCCGCAGGTGGCCATCTTGTCATCGACGATGCTCATCTTGGCGTGGCAGAAGCCGGGGGCCCACTCATATATACGCACTCCGGCGTCCACAAGAGGAGGATAGAAGGAGCGGGTGACCCGATAGACGAGCTTCTTGTCGGGGATGCCGGGAGTGATGATACGCACATCCACGCCCCTCATGGCGGCAAGCCTCATGGCGTGCTGAAGCTCATCGGAGAGAATGAGATAGGGGGTGCAGAACCAGCAGTACTTCTCCGCCTTGTTGATCATACTGATGTACACATTCTCGCCGATCTGAGTGCCGGTGAGAGGATTGACGGTATAGGGCATGATGACGCCGGAGGCATCCCCGGCCGGTGGAACATCTATCAGATAGTCATCGACAAATCCGTCGTCAAGGTCCTTTTTCCATGCGCTGTTCCACATTTCCAGAAACGCGGCGGTGAGGCTTTTGACGGCAGGGCCGGTGATCTTTATACCGGTATCCTTCCACATACCGTAGGGATGGGTCAGACCGAAGTATTCGTTTGCCAGATTGTACCCGCCGGTGAAGCCCACCTTCCCGTCGATGACGGTGATCTTTCTGTGGTCACGGTTATTGAGGAACACATTCAGGCCGAAGCGGAAGGGATTAAAGACACGGCATTTGATGCCCAGCTTCTTCAGACCCTCGGCAAAGTCGGTGTTGACAAAGCCGATGCTTCCCATGTCGTCGTAGAATACCCTGACCTCGACGCCGGCATTTACACGCTCGACCAGCACATCCTGGATGCGCTTCCAGCTTTCGGCGTTCTCGATGGCGTGGTATTCCATGAATATGAATTTCTCCGCCTTTGCCAGCTCCAGAAGCTGTGCCTCAAGCCCCTCGTCCGCCTCGGGGTAGTAGACAAGGGAGGAGTCGGAATACGCGGGATAGAAATTGTTTCTGTATATATACCAGGCAACACCTGCCGCGGCGGGATCCTTCTCCTCCAGAGCACCCAGAACATCGGTGTTTTCAGGCAGGAGGGGCAGGATCATACAGTTGGATTCGGCATAGCTGACCCGCATTTCCCGCGTGTGACTGCTGCTGCCCACAAGGACATACAGGAACATACCGAAAAACGGGAATGCCATGATGAGCATTATCCACGGCATCTTCATGGCGGAGGTCTTGACCTTGCCGTATATGGAGAGCACAAGCACCAGCGCCACCACACGCAGACAGATGTTTATGAGCGCGGAATACTCCGTCAGCACCGAGAAGAGCAGAAACCACAGCGCAACCTCGGCCAGAAGTGAGATGCCCGCAAAGATCATCCTCTTCACACCGTTTTTTACAGAGGCCTTCACCTCAACAGTTCTGTCGCTCATATGCCATTGCCTTTCCTTTCGATGTTTATGATCGCCGCTTACCAAGAATATACCCTATCTGCCCGATTTTGGCAATATGTTTTTGGCGCGAGGACGGCTGCAGGGACAGTAATTGCCACACATCGCGGCACCGTCAGATGGAAAAAACCGGAAGCGGTCAGAATAATGACGGAAAATGGAGGAGCTTTCCCAGAAGCATCCGGTTTATGAGCTTATCATATACCAGATGGAACAGCCACACGCACAGGTATATGCCTATGCCGCCCAGAGCGATAAGAACACAGCTGAGGGCGACGCTGTCTCTCAGCACAAAGCCCTGTATCAGCGGGAAGAAATAGTATTGAGCCAGATACATGGTAAAGGAGGCCGCGGACAGGCTGTTTACGGCGGGAACGGAGCCCATGGGGATACGCTCAAATATCAGGAACAGCGACACCGCCTCAAGTATCACAAGAGGAGAGGAATAGGCTCTGAGGATACCTCCAAAGGAGAGCTTTTCCACGCATACGAACATTATGGCGACAGACACGGCGGCGGCAGCTGCCGGCACCCAGAGAGGTATCTTTCTGAAATACTCCCGCTCCCGGCCGATGCAGGCGCCCACAATGTACATCAGCATGAAGTTCACGATATCGTAGCCCCCGGTGAGGCCGCCGCGGGTGACGGTGGAGATATCCCTCCAGCCCAGAGTATCGGTGAGAATATCGGCGACCGTGGGCCACAGGGAGAAGAGAATGAGGCACAGAGTGAGAATGAGCCGTGTGTTTTTCCATTGGCGCAGACCGGCGTTTATTATGGGGGAGATGAGATACACGGCACAGTAGAATATGACAAAATAGTTGTTGGGGACAAGGCAGTCCCATGTGAGGCGGAAATCGGTGAATAAGGAGTAAACAAAGGAGAAGATCACCTTCACCAGAATGACCTCCACGATGAGCCGGATGACCTTTTCCACGCTCCGGCTGTCCCTGCGATAGAGGAAATAGCCGGAAATAATCATAAAAAGGTCTACCGCGCATATGCAGGCACAGGTGAAAAAGGAGATGACAAGTCTGCCGGTGTAGTTCTCAATGGCCTCAAAATGCGCCGCGGCATAGCTGCCGTTAAAATGGAGGAGAAAGACCATGAGGGCCGCCGTTATCCTCAGAAGCTCTATACCGCTGGATTTTGTCTGTTTCATTCTCTCACCTCGTAAGCGTCCGGAAGCTGTTGTCAGAAAACGGTTTGAGTATAATAAGTATAATATAAACGATAACTGAAAAAAAGTAAACCGGGACTCTCGAAAAATCGGAGAGTCCCGGCCTTATCAGCCATTATTTCATTTCCACCGGAGTGCCCACAGGCTCGGAGAGAAGCTCCGGATGCTGAAGCACATATTCTATCATCTGGACGCTCTTGGCAAAATAGAAGCCGTCGGCAATTCTCTCGTCCAGAGTTATGCCGAACTCGCACACCCTGCGGACACCGTCGGAGCCGTCGGGCAGAAGATATTTCTCCGCCCTTATCTCGCCGAAGCTGAGAAGGGAGGAGCAGCTGCCGAAGTTTGCCAGATTGTGATATATTGCGCCGCAGCGGATGGAGCCAAGATTTGACACGATCATGCTGCTGAAATAGATGTTGTTTGACATGAGGGAGGAGGGGACCCAGCCGAACCTGTCAAGGAGCTTGACAATGCCGAAGATGGGTACGCGG
>JAZUJF010000155.1:0-9445 GCA_045642585.1 Candidatus Limivicinus sp. | reverse complement strand
CCTAATATTATGTTAACCACTCTGATAAACGCGATCAGAGCGATAAGAACAACCTCCCACGCCGAAAAAGTGATGACCGGTATCAGCTTGATAAGGCAGACAGCCAGAAACACAATGTCCGCAAGGCTGTCCAGCCATGCGCCGAGGCGGCTCTCGCTGCCCAGACGACGGGCGATATATCCGTCTGCCATATCGGTTATCCCAATAATTATGTAAACCGAATAGAACGCCGCGGAAAGAGTCCCGGTGAACATCAGCAGCACCGACAGGACTATGCGGCAGACGGTTATGATATTGGCCAGATGTTTTTTCATTCTTCTATATGCTGTTGACAGCTATCTACCTCAGCCCCCGCAGGTACTCCTTCTGCTCCTCTGTGATGCGGAAGCTCTCTATGGCCTTCTGTATGGCCTTGCGGTGAGTCCAGGGTGAGAGCCTGCGCTGCTCGATGTAGGGTATGACCGCATCCCACTGTTTGGCAAGGGCCGTGGCAAAATACCATGCAACCATCATATTCACATAGTATTCCTCGCTTCTGACCGAGGAGACGAGCTCCGGATACTCCGGCTCAAAGTCACCGTCCAGAAAATGGGTCATCAGCATATCTATTCCGAACCGGCAGGTATAGGTCTCCGGCGACCCGACCCACTCCATGGCCAGCGGCAGAAGCTCCTTTTTGTGCTTTGCGAACACCTTCGGGCGCAGAGAGTCGCACACCGCCCAGTTGTCAACATACGGCAGGAACGCCCTGACACGCTCTACGGCATCCTCAAATTTACGGCTGCGCTCCAGAATGACGGAGTGCATCAGATTTTCGTCATAGTAGTCATGGGGAAGGGTGTTAAGAAATTCCCGGCAGCCCTCCTCCTTCATGAACTCCGCCGCCAGCTTCCGAAGCTGCGGCAGTCTCACGCCGATAAAGCTCTCCTTCGGGAGGGTCGGAGTCAGCTTCGCCTGCAACTCGGCATACTTCTCATCCCGCAGGGCAAACAGTCTCTCCTGAATGTCTGTCATATTCTCTCTCTGTCTCTCCAAAGTCAGTTCATTCGGCGGGGCACCGTCCCTTATTCCTCGCCCAGCCTTTTAAGTGTGTCGCCCGCAATTCTGAAAACCGTCCACTGATCCATGGCCTCCGCGCCCAGAGCCCTGTAAAAATCTATACTGGGTCTGTTCCAGTCAAGACACCACCACTCAAATCTTCCGTAGCCCCGCTGGACGGCGATGGATGCCAGCTTTTTTATGAGCCCCTTGCCGTAGCCCCTGCCCCGGTATTCCGGCAGCACGAACAGATCCTCAAGGTAAAGACCTGCCCGACCGAGAAATGTGGAGAAGTTCCGGAAAAACAGGGCGAAGCCAACTTCCTTTTCGCCCTCAAGGACAAAAATGACCTCCGCGCATTTCTTCTCGAATATCCATTCCCGGAGGGTGTTTTCGTCGGAGACCACCAGATCGCCCATCCTCTCATACTCTGCCAGAGCCATGATGAAGTCGAATATCAGCCCGGTGTCTTTTTCTTCCGCAAACCTGAAAGTCATTATGTAAACCTCCGCTCCATTAAGCCTTCCCATTCTGAGAAAGGGGAAGGCTTTTTGTGATAAAGGCATATCACGAGTGCCTTTCTGCTATTGTCATATTCTTTCGATCATTTAGCAAATAGACATCTGAAAATAGAATTATGTAAACTGATTGCGGGGATATTGACAGGGTAATAGGTTACGGCGTTGTAATGGGGTTCATTATGTGGTGCAAAATATGCCTTCCCCTTATGCGGGAGGGGATGGCTTTCCTCTTTACCGCTTTATCCATACAAATCGGGGGCCTTCCTCGCCCATCATGCCGTTTGGCACAAAGCCCACCTTTTCCAGCACTCTCAGTGAGGCGCCGTTATCGGCGAGAGCTTCGGCCTCGATGGCGTTGACACAGGGCTGGGAAGCCGCCCAGCGGACAACGGCGGAGACGGCCTCGGTGGCGTAGCCCCGACCCTGATACTCCTCGTCGATGCCGTAGCCTATCTCGGTTATGCCCTCGGGGGAGATGCCCTTGAAGCAGAGGGAGCCCACCATCATTCCGGAATCCTTTTCACGGATAAGCCACATGATGTACCATATCCAGCGCTCGGGGTCGGCCATAGCCATGTCAAGCATCTGGGAGAAGGCCGCCTTCATATCGCCCTCGGCGCAGGAGATCATCTCCCACATCTCGTCATCGGTGGCCGGATTGATTGTCAGTCGTTCAGTAGTTATCATATTTACCTCGATAGTTTACATAATTATTTACATATTAGAACTGCTTGCCCCGCATCCGGCTGTTGAGCCTCATAAGAAGCGCCACAGAGCGCCCCATTCCGCGCATAAGAAGCCATGTGAGGAGCTTATGCCTGGTTGACATAACCTTAATATACTTATTGCTTTTCCATTCCGGACAGCGGGAGAGAAAGTCCCGCTTCAGCTGCTCGACGGCGGGGCAGCGGGGGTCAGCGGAGCACACGCGCACAGAGCTTGTGAGAAACTGATTGTAGAAGCACACATACTCAAGCTCCGGGGCATACCTGTCATACTGACCCTGCCGGCGGTAATAGCCCAGCAGGTCGTCCACAGCGTCCGTTATTTCCAGATTTCGCATGAGCTTTGTGGAATTGGTGATGGAGCCC
The DNA here is from genome assembly GCA_045642585.1 of Candidatus Limivicinus sp. Taxonomy (GTDB): domain Bacteria; phylum Bacillota; class Clostridia; order Oscillospirales; family Oscillospiraceae; genus Limivicinus. The sequence continues at coordinate 6,795 of JAZUJF010000155.1, read as the reverse complement.
TGACGCATCAGGTACTCATACCACAGGCATCCGGTGACGAAAATACTGTCGGTGTGCAGGTAAAGCTTGGGGATCGTGCGCAGATCCTCGTACCAGACCCGGGAGGGGAAGCGTATGCCGGTGTCGGTAAACAGGCGGCGGCGTATGAGCTTGTTGCAGGCAGAGGGCAGCTCCGTGAGAAGCCGGGGGTATCGGGAGAGACTGACCTCGCCCCTCCTGCCGCAGCCGGAGAGCGTGCCCACGGTATTCCCGCTCTCTGTAACGGAGACCATGTGGAAGATGTATATGTCATATCCGCTCCTGACAGTCTCCAGCATCTCCGGTACGGCATTTTCCGAGAGCCGGTCGTCACTGTCCAGAAACTGGAGATACTCGCCCCTGGCCATGTCTATGCCCACATTTCTGGCCGCGCCCAGACCGCCGTTTTCCGTGGTGACAGAGCGTATAAGCTGAGGATATTGGTTTACATAATTATCAATAACGGCCTGAGAGCCATCGGTCGAGCCGTCGTTGACTATGATGATCTCGTATCCCTCCGCCCCGCCGCTCACAGCGGAATCAAGGCAGGCGGGGAGATATTTCTCCGTATTATAGACGGGAACGATGATGCTGAGCTTCAAAAAACCTCACCCTCCGGACGCAATCTATGGCATATTATACCATCCCCGGGGGATGGAATCAATTAAAACTGTTGCCGAGGGTGAAAAAACGGTGTATAATAACATGAATCTTTGTGTGAATAATACTCATGGGGGATCATAATGGCAAAAAACAAATCGGTAAACGATCCGGAAGCTGTCCGGGAGGACTCCGGAAAAGATATATACGACTGGATACAGAGCCTTATCACCGCCCTTATCGTCTGCGTTGTGATGTTCTCGTTCTTTATCCGGGTCATTGATGTGGTGGGCGGCTCCATGAACCCCACGCTTATAAACGGCGACAAGATGCTTGTGTCCGGCCTGTTCTATAAGCCGAAGCAGGGCGATGTGGTGGTGTTCAAGAAGGATGAGTACAGCCCCGAAAAGGCCCTTGTAAAGCGTGTTATCGCCACCGAAAACCAGGTCATCAATATCGACTTCGATCAGGGCATAGTATATGTGGACGATGTGCCTGTTCAGGAGGACTATATCAAGGAGCTGACTTACAATAAGCTGGACTTTATCGGCCCCAAGACCGTCCCCGAGGGCTGTGTGTTCGTCATGGGCGACAACCGCAATGCCTCCATCGACAGCCGCAAGAGCGAGATAGGCATGGTGGATGAGCGGCTCATTCTGGGCAGGGCCTATATGGTCATCTTCCCCGTGAATGCCGTGAGAACGATCGGTTGATATGAATAACTACGAAAAAATGAACATCCAGTGGTTCCCCGGTCATATGACCAAGGCCCAGAGGATGATAGAGGACAATATAAAAACGGTGGACGCGGTGTGCGAGATAATCGACGCCCGTATTCCCCGCTCAAGCCGCAACCCGGATATAGACAGGCTCTCCGGGGATAAGCCCAGGCTCATTATCCTGAACCGCTGCGATCTGGCGGACGGCGCCATGACGAAAAGGTGGCGGCAGTATTTCGAGAGTAAGGGGCTCCATGTACTGGAGACCGACGCCCGCACCGGAAAGGGCGTGGGCGGCTTTGTGCCCGCCGTGCGCAGACTCCTGCGGGAAAAGATAAAGGACTACGAGGAAAAGGGACAGGTGGGCCGGACTCTGCGGGTCATGATCCTGGGCATACCCAATGTGGGCAAGTCCACATTCATAAATAAGGTGGCCGGGCGAAAGGCCGCCATCGCCGGTGACAAGCCCGGTGTTACCCGGGGGAAGCAGTGGATAAACATCGACGCGGGGCTTGACCTGCTGGACACTCCGGGTATTCTCTGGCCCAAATTCGACAGTCAGGAGGTGGGCGAGATGCTGGCCATCACAAACGCCATAAAGGCGGATGTGCTGGACAAGGAGACTCTGGGGGCAAACTTCATGCTCCGCCTGAGAGAGCTGTACCCCGACTCCCTGACCGAGAGATACAGGATAGAGCCCGACCCCGAGCTCAACGGCTTCGAGCTTCTTGAGGAAGCGGCGAGGAAACGCGGTTTTCTCCTGTCCCGGGGCGAATATGACATTGAGCGCATGGCAAACACCCTTCTCAACGAATATCACGAGGGTAAGCTGGGCAGGCTTACATTGGAGGCACCGGATGCCTGAACTGTGGGAACTGGAAAACAGCATATATGACGAGGGCTATTCCCTCATCTGCGGCGTTGACGAGGCAGGCCGGGGCCCTCTGGCGGGACCGGTTTGCGCCGCCGCGGTCATACTGCCCCGGGGTCTTGAGATACCGGGGCTTGACGACTCCAAGAAGCTCACCGGGAAAAAGCGGGAGGAGCTTTACGGCGTGATATGCGAAAAGGCCGTCAGCTGCGGTATCGCTTTCGCGACGGTGGAGGAGATAGAGGAGCTGAATATTCTCAACGCCTCTATTCTGGCTATGAACAGAGCCATGTCCCGGCTCTCCCCGCAGCCTCAGCTGGCTCTTATCGACGGCAACCGCACCAAGGGCATTGCTCTTCCCGCCAGAGCGGTGGTCAAGGGGGATGCCAGATGCGCGGATATTGCCGCGGCCTCAGTGCTCGCCAAGGTCACCCGTGACCGTTATATGCTGGAGCTTGCGGAAAAATATCCTCAGTATCATTTCGAGCAGCATAAGGGCTACGGCACAAAGCTCCACTATGAGGCTCTGCGGGAGTACGGCCCCAGTCCCGTCCACAGGCCAAGCTTCCTGAAGAAAATGCACTGAGCCTATGGATATCAAGAGACGGGGTAATTTCGGCGAGCAGAAAGCCGCCGACTATCTGAGACTCCACGGCTATAAGATACTTGACAGAAACTTCTCCTGCCGCTACGGAGAAGTTGACATAATAACATCAAAGGGCGAGTACATCACCTTTGTGGAGGTCAAGACCAGAAAGAACGACAGCTTTGCTCAGGCCAGGGAATTTGTGACCGCGGCGAAACAGCGCCGGGTGATAGCGGCGGCGGAGGTTTATCTTGCGAAAAATCCCACCGGGCTTCAGCCCAGATTTGATGTTGTGGAGGTCTACGCCCCCCGGGGCGAAAAGACCCTGTTCCCGAAGATCAATCTCATCGAGGACGCGTTTCGGCTGTAATATGTACCCGCACAGGCTGCGCCTTCCCCCTGAGCGCAGGGGAAAGGCTTTCGGCGGTGCAAAGCCCGCTTTTCTGACTTTATCCGCCCATGCTTACAGACTCAGCAGGTGCCTCTGGGGCAGAAGGTGGAGCAGTAGGTCTCGCCCTTGGTGCTGGCCTTCTCGTTCTGAACGCTGATCTTTGCGGCAGTACATCTGCAGTCCACGGTATTATACTTGCAGTTGGTAACATCACAGCCTACGCCGGGGATGCAGCTGCAGTTCTTTTTTTCGCTCATAATTGCGCCTCCATTTTATTTGATACGGCTCTATTATTTGCGTACATCATCAAAATATTCGGAGAAAAAAATGGCACTATACGCAATAGGCGATCTGCATCTGTCTCTGTACCGGGATAAGCCGATGGACATTTTCGGTGACAGATGGAGTAACCACACCGAGAAATTAACAGAGGGCTTTTCCCGCGTAAAGGACGCTGACACCACGGTTATCTGCGGCGACCTCAGCTGGGGCATGGGCATGAGCGAGACCGAGGAGGACTTCAGGTTTATCGACCGGCTGCCGGGCAGGAAGATCATACACAAGGGAAATCACGACTACTGGTGGTCTACCGCCACAAAAGCAAAAAAGTTCTTTGCGGAAAAGGGTATTACCACCGTAGACATACTGTATAATAATTCATTCACATACGGCGACTATGCCATCTGCGGCACAAAGGGATGGTTTTTCGAGGAGGAGAAGGACGGCGAGCATGACAGGAAGATCATGCGCCGGGAGATCATGCGTCTTGAAGCGTCGCTGAGATCCGCGGGCGAGCGGGAGAAGCTGGTGTTCCTGCACTATCCGCCTCTGTTCCAGACCTACCGCTGTCAGGAGATACTGGAGCTGTTCCGGCAATACGGCGTGAAGCTCTGCTGCTACGGCCATATCCACGGCAAGGGCTGCATGGCGGCCTTCAACGGCTGGCACGGCGCTACCGAGTACAGGCTGGTGTCGGCAGACCATCTGAATTTTCAGCCGGCGCTTGTTCTGGATAATAGTTAAATTTCTAATTTTCCCATTGATTTTGAAGCAGATATCTGTTATGATATTTCGAGCTTGTGCAGAAAAATAATTGGAGGAAACAGATATGATCGTAAAGAATGTTGAAAAGAAAGAAAAGAATACAGCCTCTTTTCAGGTCGAGGTAGACGCGGCGGAGTTTGAGGTCGCCGTGAACGCCGCATACCTGAAGAACAAGAGCTCTATATACATCCCCGGCTTCCGCAAGGGCAAGGCACCCCGCACCGTTATCGAAGGTATGTACGGCCCCACCGTGTTCTTCCAGGATGCAATGGACGACATGGCTCCCAAGGCTTTCGAGTTCGGTCTCAATGAGAGCGAGCTGACTATGGTCGGCTCCCCCGCCATCGAGAATGTTGAGGTCACCGAGGAGAAGGGCGTTCTCTACACCTTTGCCATCTCCCTGTACCCCGAGGTCACTCTGGGCCAGTACAAGGGTCTGAGCGCCGAGAAGGAGGTCATCGCCATCCCTGAGGAGTCTGTTGACGCGGCGGTGGAGCAGGCACAGAAGCAGAACGCCCGCATCATCACCGTTGATGACCGCGCGGCCGAGATGGGCGACACCGCGGTTATCGACTTTGACGGTTTCCTTGACGGTGAGCGTTTCGACGGCGGCAAGGCGGAGGACTACTCTCTTGAGCTGGGCTCCAACACCTTCGTTCCCGGCTTCGAGGAGCAGGTGGTCGGCATGACCGTGGGTCAGGAGAAGGATCTGGACATCACCTTCCCCGAGCAGTATGTTGAAAACCTGGCCGGCAAGCAGGTGGTCTTTAAGGTCACTCTCAAGAGCCTGAGCCGCAAGGAGCTGCCCGTTGCCGACGATGAGTTCGCAAAGGATGTTTCCGAGTTCGACACTCTGGAGGAGTACAGACAGTCTCTGCGTGCCGACCTTGAGAAGCAGGCACAGGAGCAGGCCGAGAACAAGTTCAAGGCCGACATCATGCGTCAGGCCGCCGACAACATGACCGTCGAGATCCCCGAGGTCATGATCGAGAACAAGGTGGAGGAGATCCTCCGCAACTATGCCGCGAACTTCGGCATCACCGATTCCTCCATGGCCTTCGACAAGCTCAAGGAGATGCTGGGTGTTGACGACGAGGCTATGGAGAACAATATCCGCCCCGCAGCCGAAACTCAGGTCAGAAACGATCTGCTGGTAGATGCCGTCGTCAAGGCCGAGAACATTGAGGTCACCGAGGAAGAGTGCGACGCATATGTTGAGAAGGTCGCCTCCGGCATGGGCGCGACCGCGGAGCAGCTTAAGCAGTACTTCGGCGCCGAGTTCATCGCCGCAGAGCAGAAGAGAGAAAAGGCTGTTGCCATCATCTTCGACAGCGCCGTTGTCGCTGAGGCAAAAGCTGAATAATTCCTTCGGGATAAGGATATGCTCTCTTTGACAGTTCCTAATAAAGCAAAGGAGAGTTTCATACAATGAGTTTAGTACCATATGTTGTTGAGCAGACCAGCCGGGGAGAACGCTCCTACGATATTTTCTCCCGCCTTCTCAATGACCGCATCATAATGCTGTCCGAGGAGGTCAACGACGCCACCGCAAGTCTTATCGTGGCCCAGCTCCTCTACCTTGAGGCACAGGACCCCGACAAGGATATACAGTTCTACATCAATTCCCCCGGCGGCAGCGTGACCGCAGGCATGGCCATTTATGACACCATGCAGTACATCAAGCCCGATGTCTCCACCATCTGTGTGGGTCTGGCCGCGTCTATGGGCGCCTTTCTCCTGTCCTCCGGAGCCAAGGGCAAGCGCATCGCCCTGCCGAACGCGGAGATAATGATACACCAGCCCTCCGGCGGCAGTCAGGGTCAGTGCACCGATATTCAGATCCAGGCGGAGCAGATCCTTAAGATCAAGAAGAGACTGAATACCATTCTGGCTGAGAACACAGGCAAGAGCATTGAGCAGATCGAGTCCGACTGCGAGAGAGACCATTTCCTGACGGCTCAGGAGGCTATGGAGTACGGACTTATCGACAAGGTCATCTACAAGCGCTGATATTAGATTAGTCAATGGGGGAACAAAAAATGTTCCCCCATAGTTTTAAGGAGCGACCATGGCAAAGAGTGAAGACAGACGGAGCATCAGATGCTCATTTTGCGGCAAGCCCCAGTCTATGACTGACAGGCTCATTGCCGGCAACAACAGCTATATATGCGATGAGTGCGTGCGTATGTGCATGAGCATCATCGGCGAGGATGAGGGCACACAGCCTGCCGTCACCGGATATGACGGACTTCCTCTGGAGCTGGGTAAGCTCCCGAAGCCCATCGAAATAAAGAACGATCTGGATCAGTATGTTATCGGTCAGGACAGGGCGAAAAAGGTGCTGGCCGTTGCCGTATATAACCACTATAAGCGCATCCTCCATGAGAGCCGTAGCGAGGTGGAGCTGCAAAAGAGCAACATCCTCCTTATCGGCCCCACAGGCAGCGGCAAGACCCTCTTTGCCCAGACTATGGCAAAGCTTCTGGATGTGCCCTTCGCCATCGCCGATGCCACCACTCTGACCGAGGCCGGATATGTGGGCGAGGATGTGGAGAATGTTATCCTC
>JAZUJF010000154.1:0-2364 GCA_045642585.1 Candidatus Limivicinus sp. | reverse complement strand
CGTTTTCTTTCGTCATCATCCGTCCTGCACCTCTCTCTGTGCCTATTATACCATAAAAATACCCCTCATAAAGCTTTTTCTCTCTATGAGGGGTACTTTGTCTACAGTCTGGGGGCTGCAGCAAAAACGCTGCAGCTCCTTGGCTTATTTGAGAAAGATATCACTTCGCCGGACGGTTTTTCCTCTGAGTGTGGCCTCTGCCGCGGCGACGGGCCTGCGTGGCCTTCGTCTTGTAGAAGTCCTGCATCTCCTCGTCGGCCTCATAGGTGAGCTTGCCGGCCGACCAGGACTGACCGTCGTTCTCTTTGTGGAATTTGACACGGCACAGATAGGAGCCATGCTCCGGGCAGGAGAAAATATTCATGTAGCGCTGGTCGCCCTGATTGACCCACTTGGCGCCGGACATAGGCTCACCGCACAGGGGACACAGGGACTGACCAAGTCCGGCATCGGCGAAGGCCACGGCCTTGCTCTCGAAGCCTGTGAAGCTCTCATGGCTCAGAGCCTCGGGCACATCGTTTTCCACAGGGGTCTTGTAATTGGGCATTCTTGAGGCCAGAATATTTGCGGCGTCATCATAAGTGCGAAGCCCCTCCTCCATATCCAGCATGGAGGCCACAACGGCGGTGTTGTAGGCATCGCCCAGAGCATCATGGGCAACTCTGGTCTGCTCTATCTCAAAATGCTCCATGGCGCTGGCAAGAGATTTCTGATTTTTGTCTCCGCCGGTCTGGACATTATATATGAGCTGGAGATTGATCCAGCTGTTTATCCAGTCCCAGTCAAGGTCATGGATGATGATATTCTGCTCCATGATGCGCTGGTCGTCGCAGCCCCAGGTGATAAAGCACACATCGTCGCCGCAGAACCGGCGGAACTGCTCAAGAGCCTCCGGGAAGGGATAGCCCTGAGACAGCCTCTCCTTGTCAAATCCGGTGATCTTCTTCACCTTGTAGTGCATCCTGCGGAAGTACACCGGCTTCACATCTATGGTGAATTCCTCGCCGGGGGTCATATCCTCATTAAGCCTGACAGCACCGATCTCTATTATCTCGCCGCCCAGATGTATGGGCAGTTTGTTGAAAACGGAAGATTTGGAACTCATCGCCTGATTCCATTCCAGATCGACCACCACATAATTCATATCTTCAACCTCTGAATACAGATAATCTACAACATGAGTCATTATAACACATGGAAAAGGGATATGCAAAGACTTTTCGGAGATACAAAACCGAGACATTTTCGGGAATAATTCTTTTGCCTATATGCCATGGATTATGCTATACTGTCTCCGGAGGTGAAGGGCTATGTTTGATATTACAATATCCGAGGCCGCCCGCCTTTGCCGCGGCGCGGTTTCCGGCCAATATACAAAAGACGGGGAACTTAGAAGAATAGTCATCGACAGCCGTATCGTGCAGCCCGGTGATCTGTTCGTGGCCTTCAGGGGTGAAAAGGCCGACGGGCACGACTTTATCCCCGCGGCGCTCTCAAAGGGGGCAGCCTGCTGTCTGGGCGAGCGTGTGCCCGATGGTGTCACCGGGCCTGTGATAGTCGTTGAGGATGTAACAAAGGCACTGGAGGAGATATGCGCCGGATACAGGGCAAAGCTCGATATCCCCGTGGTGGGTATTACCGGCTCTGTGGGCAAGACCACTGCCAAGGAAATGGTATGGGCTGTTCTGTCACAGCGTTATAATACCGCCAAGACAGAGGGCAACTTCAATAACCGGATCGGCGTTCCCATGACTCTGTCCCGGATAGAGCGGGAGCATGAGGCGGCAGTAGTGGAGATGGGCATATCCGGCTTCGGAGAGATGACCGGCCTTGCCACGATGGTTCGCCCCACAATGGCTGTGTACACCATTATCGGCCACGCCCATCTGGAATTTCTCCATGACCTTGCGGGAGTGTTCAAGGCTAAGACCGAGATGCTCGACCTTATGGACGAAAACGCCCCCGTAATAGTGAACGGCGACGACGGCTGGCTCCGTAAGCTCTCCGCCAGACCCGGGGCCATCACCTACGGCATGGGCGAGGACTGTCAGGTGAGGGCGGAGCGCGTCAAGCTCCTGCCCGACGGCAATACCTCCTGCCGCATAGTGTATAATGACCGTGTACTGGATGTCCTCATTCCCGCATACGGAAAGCACATGGTCTACGCCGCCCTTGAGGGTGCCTGCGCGGGCTTTGTAATGGGTCTCACGGATGAGGAGATTATCCGGGGCATTGCCTCCTATGAAACGGTAGGCCGCAGGGGAGTCGTCACGGACACCGGCCTTGTGACTCTGGTGGACGACAGCTATAATGCAAACCCCGACTCCATGCGCTGCGCTGTGGATTCGCTTATGAAGCTGCCCG
>JAZUJF010000153.1:0-2166 GCA_045642585.1 Candidatus Limivicinus sp. | reverse complement strand
ATCCGCCACTCTGACAAGTCCGTAGCCAAGCACACCGCCGAGCTGTAATGCCGCGCCCTCGCGTCCGACCGATGCGCCCAGCAGATGCGAGATAGACGCGCTTGCGAATATTATGGGACCTGTCGAAAAGGAAATTCCCTTAGGCTGATGGATGGCGAGGAGAACGCCGTTTGTGTCTGTGGGTCTCCAGCCGCTGGCGTGGTACAGAAGCGAAATGATCAGACCGCCCAGCGGGAGCAGCCAGATGATCATGGGATGTGCCGTGCGGTAGGCTGTGGCATATTTCACCGCGAGGGAAAACGCCCCGCCGACCCCACCGCCGATAACGCCGAGTATGACGCCCGCGATTATCCATGTGAGAAATGCGCGGAGGTATTTTACCGTGCGGCGCATATGTGCCGCAAAAGAGGTCGTATCTTTTGATCTGTCTGAATTCATAAAATCACCGGAGGGTATGATACGACATTTTATATTTTAAATCAAGAAAAACCCTGAGATTTTTCGATCTCAGGGTTTTGAGTTCAATTTGCGGATTATGCCTTCTTTGCAACACGGGAGCGGATGACGAACAGCACCGCGAGGGTGAGCACGACACCGAGAATGAGGCAGATAACGGCGTTGCGGACAAATCCGGCAACGATGAAGCAGACAAAGCTGACTGCCGCGACTGTGAGTGCGTAGGGAAGCTGAGTGGAAACGTGCTCAATGTGGTCAACATTCGCACCGGCGGAAGCCATGATCGTGGTATCGGAAATGGGGGAGATATGGTCGCCGCAGACGGCACCGGCAAGGCAGGCGGAGATACCGATCATCAGAAGGTCGGGGTTATCCGCAAACACGGGAAGAACGATGGGAATGAGTATTCCGAAAGTGCCCCAGCTTGTGCCGGTGGAGAATGCCAGACCGAGAGCCACAAGGAAGATGATGGCGGAGAGCATGGAGAACAGTCCCTCTGCTGCGCCTTGAACAAGACCCCCAACGTAGACATCCGCGCCGAGCATACCGGTCATGTTCTTGAGAGTGAGGGCGAAGGTCAGTATCATCAGAGCGGGAACCATTGCCACGAAGCCCTTTGTGATGCAGGAGCAGGCATCCTTGAAGTTGATGACGCGGCGGCAGAGCAGGTAAATGAAGGTGACGATAACGGCGATGATGCAGCCCCAGGGGAGACCGACGGAAGCGTCTGTATTTGCGAAAGCGTCAATAAGAGTCTCGCCGCTCCAGAAGCCGCCGACATACATCATACCGCAGATGCAGCAGATGATAAGCACGATAACGGGAATGAGCATATCCCAGATCGTTGCACCGGCAACCTCCTTCTCCTCGTCATTGCCGAGGGAGCCGACATCACCCGCAAGAGCCTTCATTTCGGCGGCTGCCATGGGACCGTAGTCAAAGCCCATGATCGAGATAGCTATAACGAAAACGATGGTCAGCAGAGAATAGAAGTTGTAGGGGATAGCCTGAATGAAAAGCTGGATGCCGGAGATACCGGAGTCAAGATCCTGAGCTGTGGCGGAAACGGCTGCCGCCCATGAGGAAACGGGAGCTATCATGCAGATAGGAGCGGCGGTCGCGTCGATTATCCATGCCAGCTTTGCGCGGGAGAGCTTGTGCGAGTCAGTCACGGGACGCATGACGGAGCCGACCGTGAGGCAGTTGAAGTAGTCGTCAACGAAGATCAGAACGCCCAGCAGGAAGGTTGCAAGGGATGCACCGACACGGCTGTGAACGTGCTTTACAGCCCAGCGTCCGAAGGCAGCCGAGCCGCCGGCGGAGTTGATAAGAGCGACCATAATGCCCAGAAGAACGAGGAACATGAATATACCCGCGTTCCAGCCATCGGCAATAGCACCGATAAAGCCATCATTGAGCATGGTGTCAAGCGAGCCGACAGGACTGAAACCGCCGACAAACAGAGCACCGACAAGAATACCGACAAAAAGTGATGAATAGGTCTCCTTTGTGATAAGAGCGAGAACTATTGCGACAATGGGGGGAACGAGTGCCCAGAATGTACCGTACATATCTATGTACCTCCTGAAATAAAAAATGTCGTGAACAGAGAAGATACTGTTCACGACACATACAATTAATTCTATGTCCGACAGCTCTCCACTCTTGCGAGTGACAGTTCATGGGATGTTCTCCCACGCCCCAGGCATA
>JAZUJF010000152.1:0-6688 GCA_045642585.1 Candidatus Limivicinus sp. | reverse complement strand
AAAGCAGACAAAGATTTACGAGGATGATTATCGTCAGGCAAGGCGAAGACCGCAGAGCATAATGGAGATATATGGTCAAGGGCTTCAACGCAGCATGACGGTAATCAGACCGTAAAGATTGTCTTGTTTTTATTGGGTATCGGTATTACATATCATCCTGCGGCGATTATGGAGAAGAAGCCCACAACATCCCCGTCTTTTACTTCCGTATTCAAAGGCATGGGCTCAGAGTTCAGGCGCACCATAAGGGTCTTTGCCATTATTCTGGGAATGCCGCCCTTTTTCAGAACATCCGCGAGAGTAGACCCCTCCGGAAGCTCCATCCAACCTCTGTCATCTACATTTTTTACAGCCTTGCCCAAAGGGGGGAAGACCTTTACTCTCATTATCGCTCCTCCAGTTTAATAGCACACATGGGGCAGCTTCTTTCGCAGGTGCCGCAGCCGATGCAGCTGCCGTTCAGCGAGGGGTAGAGATTGCTGTCGCCTTTTTTCCGTTTCTCGCACAGCACAATGGCACTCACCGGACAGGACTGCACGCATATGCTGCAGCTCACACACAGAGAAAAGTCAAATACCGGTATTTTCTTTACTGCCATCACTGCACCTCCATATCCAGAAGCTCGTCGATACCCAGAGCCTTAACCGTCTCCTCGGTGGGAATACCGGTATTCTCATCCCAGCCGAAGCTCTTCCAGTGCATATGTATCTGCTCCTCGGCGTGATTTATCTGAACGCCCTTATTAATTCCGGCGGTAAGAGGGGGATATCCGAGCATCCGTTTCGGCAGACGAACCTTTGTGAGATCCACGCCCTGCTTTACATTGAACATCTGCCGCATAGTCTGCACCCGTTTGCCGATCTCCATATACTCATCGCCCGTGCGCTTCACACCTCCCGCGGCGTTGAGATATTCCACCAGCTTATATGTATGCACGCCCATGAACAGGCCGTAGTAGCAGCTGCCCGCGGAATCACCGAGCATAGTATAGCACACATTTGCCATATTTGCCATGGCCACATCCTCGAGGGGAAGAAGCTCCTGGGATTTCGGATGGATCTTCACGGGAGGCGCCCAGGAGCAGACATCGCACAGAGACATACAGGCATACTGGAGACCCATTGCCACCGTGTGCTTTCCCGGAGCGGGCTCTACGGCATAATTCAGCGCCAGCATAGGGTCGTTTCTGGAGTCATGGGCAGGAGGCTCGGCCCCGCCGACATGCATGGCGTACCGCTCACTGCCGCGGCCAAGAGCCTTTGCGGCCCTCTTTGAGCCGTCTGAGAGCATCGCACCGAAGCCCTCCCGGTATACCATCTGGCGAACAAGCTCCTTTATTGAATCCATTTTGCCCCATTTGAGCTCAAGGCCACCGGTATCTTCTTTGGTGATTATCCCTTTCTCATAGCACTCAATGGCCCATGCCACAGTACCGGCGGCGGAGATGGTGTCCATTCCGGCGCGGTTGAGCATATCCGTGAGCCAATAGATGCTCTTGAGGTCGTTATTCATTATCAGAGGGCCGAACTGGTTCATTGACTCATATTCCGGCTTGTGGAGATGACCGCCCCTGCCGAGACCGGCCTTTTCGGTGTTCAGCATCCCTCCGCAGCCCAGAGGACAGGAGTAACAGTGGTACTTGCTGTCTTCTATATCTATGACCTTATCCGGGCTCAGTTTGCCTATGAATCCGGGACAATCCTTTACGGAGCCCGACCAGTTCTTCACCGGGGAGTCACCCATGGGCAGACACATGGCCTGAAATGCCGGTGTTCCCCAGCGGCGGTAGAACATATTCATCATAGAGCCGTCAATGGGGAAATTCATCGGCACAGTGCCTATGATCTTGCCGCCCATTGCCATGATCCACCCGCGCATGAATTGAGGAAGATTTGAGCGCTTGACCTTTCTTCCGAGATTTGCACTGAGTGCCCTGACGGTCTCATAGTCCGCGCAGGGAATAGGTTTGGAGCCGGCCAGAACGACGGCCTTCAATCTCTTGCTTCCCATAACGGCGCCCAGACCGGAGCGGGCGGCGATACGGCCGTGATCATTGCACACACCGGCGATGCGGCTGAGATTTTCACCGGCCTGACCTATCAGCGCCACGCGAGGGAGCTTTTTACCCATATTGTCGGCTGTCAGCTTATCCTCGGCATCATATGAGTCCAGTCCCCAATATGCAGAGGCATCACGCAGCTCGCAGACCTTGTTGTCCATATAGAGATAGACCGGCTTTTCGGATATCCCACGGAAGAATATGGCGTCCACACCGCACTGCTTAATGGCGGGCGCAAACATACCGCCGCAGTTGGCATCCCCCCAACCGTCTGTGAGAGGGGATTTGCCCACAACGGTCCAACGGCCGACCATAAGCGCGCCGGAGCCTGTGAGAGCACCGGCACAGAAGCCGATGATATTGTCTTCACCCAGAGGGTCCGCACCGGCAGGAATGTTCTTCAGACAGTACCATGCCCCCAGACCCTTTCCACCGAGAACAGCGTCATATACTTTCTCGGGAAGCTTTGTCTTTTTGATCTCTCCGGTGGTCAGATCGACCTCCAGAATATAACCCATACAGCTCTTGAACAAAGTCATGACCTCCTATTATACAGCTGATATAACATCCGGACATCATTAATAATGATATATAGATTATTTCAATACATTTAACTATTTGTATTATACTATCCGCAATAAAAGCAAGTCAATAGATAAAGGTAACTTTTTGCCTGTATTTCTGTTTAGTTTTTAGCAATAGAAGCTATTATCGAAACATTTATTGCCCCACCGGGGATGAAAAGGACCCGCGGACTGTCTGTCAGCGGGTCTACCAGTATTAAAGTTTGTTATCGGAATACATATTATCGTAATATTTCATGTATGCGCCGGAAACTATCTTGTCCATCCATTCGCCGTGGGAGAGATACCAGTCGATGGTCCTGGCCATGCCGGTCTTGAAGTCATATTCGGGCGCCCAGCCCAACTGAGTCGTTATCTTTGTATTGTCGATGGCATAGCGGCGGTCATGGCCGGGTCTGTCCTTCACATGGACTATCAGCTCCTCGCTTTTGCCTGTGCTTTCAATTATCAGCTTAACGATCTCTATATTGGCCTTCTCGTTGTTGCCGCCGATATTGTACACCTCACCTAAAGCGCCTTTTTCCAGAACGGTGCATATGGCGGCACAGTGATCCTCCACATACAGCCAGTCTCTGATCTGCATTCCGTCGCCGTACACAGGCAGCTCCCTGCCGCCCAGACAGTTGTTTATCATGAGAGGGATAAGCTTTTCAGGGAACTGGAACGGGCCGTAGTTGTTGGAGCAGCGGGTGATATTAACGGGCATACCGTAGGTCTGATTATATGCGCGGACCACCAGATCGGCGGATGCCTTGGACGCGGAGTAGGGGGAGTTGGGAGATATAGGGGTCGTCTCGGTGAACATTCCCGTGGCACCCAGCGCGCCGTAAACCTCATCGGTGGAGACCTGAAGGTACCGGACGCCCTCTTTGAATTCCCTTGAATACTTGTCGCCGGGGTCCAGCTTCCAGTGGTTCTTGGCCACATCAAGGAGGGTCTGAGTCCCGAGAATGTTTGTGGTCAGGAAAATATCGGGGTTTGTGATGCTTCTGTCCACATGGCTCTCGGCGGCAAAATTGACCACGGTATCAAACTCATATTTTGAGAATATCTCCTCCACCAGAGCTCTGTCGTGGATGTCGCCCCGGACGAATGTATATCTGGGATCACCGCAGACAGCGGAGAGATTATCGAGATTTCCGGCATATGTGAGCAGGTCAAGATTGACAACGGAGATATTATCATATTTTTTCAGAAGATAGTGGATAAAGTTTGAGCCGATGAAACCGGCGCCGCCGGTAACGAGAATGTTTTTCATAGCTTCTCCTTTACTCTACGAGAGAAATAAGATACTGACCGTAGTCGGTCATTTTCAGTTCATTGCCGAGGCTCAGCAGCTTTTCGCCGCTTATCCAGCCCTGACGCCATGCGATCTCCTCGATACAGGAGATATAGAAGCCCTGACGGTTCTGAACAGTAGCCACAAACTGGGAAGCCTGAAGCATACCCTCGGGAGTGCCGGTATCAAGCCATGCCATACCGCGGCCCATGGGACTGACCATCAGCTCGCCTCTGGAGAGATATACATTGTTGACGGTGGTGATCTCAAGCTCACCCCTGGGGGAGGGAGCGATGCTTTTTGCTATCTCCACAACGCTGTTGCCATAGAAATACAGGCCGGGCACGGCATAGTTGCTCCTGGGATTAAGTGGCTTTTCCTCAATGGAAACAGCGTGATTGTCCTTATCGAACTCCACAACGCCGAAGGCCCGGGGATTTTTCACCTGAATACCGAAGATCATTCCGCCTTCGGTCACTTCCGCGCCGGCTCTCAGATAATCTGACAGAGCGGCACCGTAAAATATGTTGTCACCCAGAATGAGACATACCGGGTCGTTTCCGATAAAAGCTTCGCCCAGAATGAATGCCTCCGCCAGACCCCGGGGACTCTCCTGAACCTTGTACTCCAGACGCATACCGAGCCTGTCTCCGTTTCCGAGCAGCCGCTCGTACATGGGAAGATCCTCGGGAGTGGAGATGATGAGCACTTCTCTGATGCCTGCCAGCATAAGAACGGACAGAGGATAGTATACCATTGGCTTGTCATATAGCGGCAGAAGCTGCTTGGACACAACACGGGTCATGGGATAAAGACGGGTGCCCTTACCGCCGGCGAGAATAATACCCTTCATATTCTCCTCCTGTATGTACAGATATACACATTTTACCACCTCAGCGATGTTTCTGTCAACGATTGTCATCTAAAGCAGCACCGCATGTCATCTAAAGCAGCACCGCATAATTGTCTATGAGCCACCGCATAATTGTCTATGAGCTTCGGTTGACACTGTTTTTTATGTGTAATATAATAGAAATGCGCCGCATCCGCCATGAGCGGAGCGACAGCAGGAGGAAATTATATATGTCAAATCCGTCTCCCCGCGACAGAGTGAGGAGGATGACCGGGCTGAGTCTGATGTCAGCCATCGTAGTTGTTCTCACTATTCTGTGTACCTTTGTCCGCTTCGGCCCCTTCGCCATCACTTTGGCTCTGGCTCCGATCATTATCGGCGCCTCTGTTTACGGCTGCTCCGCAGGTGCGATTCTGGGAGCGGTACTCGGCGTCACCACAATGATAACCGGTGTGCTGGGCTGGGACGGCGGAACCGTCATGCTGCTTCTGGGGCTTGCTCCCGTGGCCTGCATCGTTATCTGTATCGGAAAGAGCACTCTGGCAGGTCTGGCATCCGGCGCCGTGTTTAAGCTTATTGAAAAGAAAAACCGCTACGCCGCCGTTATTGCGGCCGGTATCGTATGCCCTCTGGTAAATACCGGCGTATTTATCATCGGCATGAGCCTGTGCTACGCAGATACTCTGCGCTCCTGGGCCGGCGGCGGGGATATGCTCACCTACCTCATCTTCACCCTCACCGGCATCAATTTTCTTGTGGAGCTGGGAGTCAATCTGGTGCTCTCCTCGGGTATCACCACCATAATAAAATACGCAAAAGGCAGGCGACGCTGATGATCCTCGCAATCGATGTCGGAAATACAAACATTGTTCTGGGCGCAATAAGTGACGGAGAGGTGCTGCGTGAGGTCCGCATCCACACCGACCGCCATGTGACCGATGCGGAGATCGCCATATCCATCCGTCAGGTACTGGAGTATTGCGGACTGTCGGTGGATAGTATTGACGGCTCCATCGTGGCCTCTGTTGTTCCGTCAGTTACCGATGCTCTCCGTGTCGCCCTTGCTAACCTGACCGGTAAAAAGCCCCTCGTGGTGGGGCCCGGAATGAAGACAGGGATGAATGTGCGCATAGACGATCCCTCTACTCTGGCCGCCGATCTTGCTGTGGGCAGTATCGCCGCCATGCAGTATTACGGCACTCCAAGCATAATAATCGACATGGGCACCGCCACAACTGTCGTGGTCGTGGACAAGACCGGCTCATATATAGGCGGTGCTATTTATCCGGGTCTGCACCTGAGTATGGAAGCCCTGTCCTCAGGCACGAGCCTGCTGCCCTCCGTTTCCATCGCTCCGCCGAAGAAGGTCATCGGCACAAATACTGTGGACTGTATGCAGTCAGGCGCCGTTTTCGGCACCGCGTCCATGCTGGACGGCATGATCGACCGCATGGAGGAGGAGATGGGGTGCAAATGTACCGTAGTCGCCACCGGAGGCCTTGCAGGAGGAATTGTACCCTGCTGCCGCCATGAAATAATCTATGACAGTGACCTCCTTATGAAAGGTCTCTGGTATCTGTATCAGAAAAATACCTGATGCTGTTTTCCAAGAAGATAAAAGTAAGTATGACACACAGAGAATAATAATACTGATACCCAATAAGATGGTTTAGGAATGAAGCATAAACTGTTCTATTGGGTATCAGTATAAAAGCCCGTTCAGAGAATACTCTCCGAACGGGTTTTCTGTTCTACAATATCAGCCCAGATCCTTCAGCTTCTGGATGCACTGGCGGCAGACACGCCGGCCTTTATAATCCACAATGTTTTTTGCGCCGTTACAGAAAATACATGACTCCTGATACTTACGCAAAATGACGCTGTCACCCTCAACGAATATTTCGAGTCTGTCC
>JAZUJF010000151.1:0-2770 GCA_045642585.1 Candidatus Limivicinus sp. | reverse complement strand
CATCTGGATGTTGACTGGATGTGCGCAAACGAGTCCTTCGGCGCACTTGTCACCGGTGAGGGCGGTTTCGATGTTTCCATGCCCGCCGGGGTGCAGAATTTCATCGACGAGATGGAGAAGGCCGTTCCCGGTTCCCGTGAGTCCATGACCACGGTCATGGAGCTTGGCCGTATGCTGGTGGACGGTGTTGAATGGCTGTCCGAGCGCCACAATGAGCCCAATCCTCCCCAGAAGGTGGAGATGCTGCTCAAATACTACGATCTGATGCGTGTCGTCCCCGTGCCTTGCGAAGAGATGCTCCGCCGTATCGGCGTCCCCGAGAAGGCCAGAAACATCTTTGAGTCCTACTGGACCTATGTTGCGGCCGACTCCACCGAGATGAGCTTCGCTCCCTACACCTTCATGACCTATGTTTACCTGACTCAGAAGCCCTGGTTTGCAAAGAACCGCAGCCATGAGGTCTCCCTTGCCTTCGATACCCGCATCCGCGAGCTGGGCGGCGACCTGTGGTACAACACCGAGGTCAAGAAGATTGATATCCGTGACAAGAAGGTTCACGGCGTGGAGCTTGCCTCCGGCGAGTATATCGAATGTGACTGGGTCATCTCCAACCTCATGCCCCATGTGGTCTATGACCGTATGGTGGACAAAAACGAGGTTCCCGAGTACGAAAAGAAGAAGATGAATGCTCAGCGTCTGGGTCAGGCCGCATTCACCGTATATCTGGGTCTTGACGCCGACGCAAAGACTCTGGGGCTCAAGAACTACGATACCTTCATTCGTACCACTCCCAACAACCACGATCAGTTCCTTTCTTCCGACTCCATCGAGACCCACAAGGACATCACCTGCACCGTTCTCACCAATGCCCACCCCAACGCCGCCGGTGAAAACAGAGCATTCCTCCAGTTCAGCAAGTTCTTCATGGGCGATCCGTTCAAGGATGTCACCGAGGAGAATTACTTCAAGATCAAGGATCGCATCGCGCAGGAGTGCATCGACCGCTATGAGGAAGCCACCGGCTGCAGCATCCGCGATCATATTGAAGAGATGGTCGTCGCCTCCCCTGTCACATGGGCGCGCTATCTGGGCACTCCCAGAGGAGATGTTTACGGCTACCTGCCCGCGACCTGGGACGGTATGTTCCCCCGTGTACAGTGCGGTCACAAGGAAGACTACCAGATCCACGGTCTGCGCTTTGTCGGCGGACACGGCACTCAGATGGACGGATACAGCCAGGCATGGCTCTCCGGCGCTGAACAGGCCCGCTACATGGTTCTCGATATGAAGAAGGAGGACAAGTAATATGGGAAAATATAATTACTCCAAAATGGGCCTGAAGGGTCTTACTCCCTTCCCCATCCTCGCCGAGGTCAAGACCAGAGTTGCCGCTATCGAGGCCGCTCCCGCCACTATACCCCAGTCGATCTATAACGCAAACATTCTCGCAAAGAAGCTTCACCCGGCCTCTCAGTACTGCAGGATCGCAAAGGTCGTAGACCACGGCGACGCCAAGAGCTTCACCCTTGTGCCGGATGCAGAGAAGGGCACCACCGAGATGGCATATTTCCGTGCGAGCCAGTATGTTTCCGTCTCCCTGAACATCAACGGCGCACCTGTGAACAAGCCCTATACCATCCGCTCCAACCCCAAGGATGCGCTCGGAGCCGATAACACCTCCTACACTCTGACCGTTAAGCGCACAAATCCCGCCTACGCCTCCGCATGGATCCTGGAGAACTGGAAAGAGGGCGACAGCGTTGAGATCAGCGGCCCTCTGGGTGATTTCTACTACATGAGCATGAAGGACGCCAAGACCGTCGTGGCTCTGGCCGGCGGCTCGGGCATTACCCCCTTCTATTCCATGGCCGCCGCGGTTGCGGACGGTATCGAGGACTTCAATATGATAATCCTCTACGGCTCCCGTACCTCCGACGGCATACTGCTGAAGGACGAGATAGAGGCCGTTGCCGCCCGTTCCAACGGCAGGGTCAAGGTCGTCCATGTGCTCTCCCACGAGGAGAAGGAGGGCTATGAGCACGGCTTCCTGAACGCGGAGCTTATCAAAAAGTACGCTCCCGAGGGCGATTACACCGTTCTCATGTGCGGCCCCAAGGCCATGTATGATTTCTGCATCGGCGAATGTGTCAAGCTGGGTCTGCCCAAGCGCCGTTACAGAGCCGAGATGTCCGGCGACTACATGAATGTTGAGAAGAACGCCGACTTCCCCGCCGAGACCAGGGGCAAGGAATATAAGCTGATCGTTGACATCCGCGGCAATAAGCAGACCGTCACCTGCAAGGGCGGCGAGACGCTTCTGTGGGCGATGGAGAAGGCCGGGATCAAGGCTCCCTCCCACTGCCGCAGCGGTGAATGCGGCTGGTGCCACTCCAAGCTTGTGTCCGGTGATGTGTATGTGCCCGAGGATGCGGACGGACGCAGACTGGCCGACAAGAAGTTCGGCTGGATCCATCCCTGTGTCAGCTACCCTGTGAGTGACATTGAGCTCTGCGTATACCCCACCAAGTAATACTTTCTGATATGCAAAACCGAGGTCGGAGGATTTTCCGGCCTCGGTCGTTTATTGTTCTGCGGACGAAATTTATGCGCCTGCGGGCGCGAGACCTCATCCGTCACGGGCGGACGATGTAATATTTGTGTCGTCGAGCATTGTCGCCCGCCGCCCGCGCCACCTTCTCCAAAGAAGAAGGTATGGCTGGTGCAATGTTTATATGCCTTCCCCCTGCTCACAAGGGGAAGGGTAGCGAAG
>JAZUJF010000150.1:0-3727 GCA_045642585.1 Candidatus Limivicinus sp. | reverse complement strand
TCAGAGGAGCCGTGAGCCTTGATGACCGGCTTTGAAATACCCACAAAAGCGGTGCCGCCAACCTCGTTCACATCCATGGACTTCTTCATTTCCTTCAGGTCGCCTTTAAGTACGCCGGCGGCAAGCTTGTTGGGAAGGCTGTTGCAGAACACGCCCTTGAGCTTTCCCATCATGAGCTTGATAACGCCCTCGGTGGTTTTAAGGAGCACATTGCCGGTAAAGCCGTCGGAAACTATAACATCGGCTGCACCTGCGAATACGCCTGTAGCCTCAACATTACCCACAAAGTTTATTCTTCCCTCATCCCCCGCTTTTTTCAGCAGCTCAAAGGCCTGATGCTGGAGCTCGCCGCCCTTGCTGTCCTCGGTGCCCACATTGAGAAGGCCGATCCTGGGTCTGTCGCAGCCCATGAGCTTCTTTGCGTAGAAGGAGCCCATATACGCGAACTGAAGGAGATACTCCGCCGTACACTCAACATTAGCGCCGCAGTCGATCAGCATAACGCCGTGTTCGCCGGCAGGAAGCACCGGGGCCATAGCCGCCCTGCGGATGCCCTTGATGCGCTTTACGATAAGGGTAGCGCCTGTGAGAAGCGCCCCCGTACTGCCGGCAGAGATGACGGCATCGCCTTTTCCGTCCTTCAGGAGATTCAGGGCAACGGTCATGGATGAATCCTTCTTGCGGCGGGTCGCGGTGCTGGGATCATCCTCCATTGTGACGATCTCTCTGGCATCCACTATCTCGGCGTCGGTGCATCCCTCTTTTTCAAGGCAGGCCCTCACATCTTCGGCCCGACCGACCAGAGTGATGTCAACACCAAGCTCATTTTTCGCCCTGACAGCGCCCTTGACGATCTCCTCAGGGGCATTGTCTCCGCCCATCGCGTCAATGATTATCCTCAATGCGGAAGACCTCCTTTTCCATCAGCTCATCAATGATCCTGAGAGAACGCTCGGAAATAGCCGCGTTCTTATTCCTCTTGCCCTTTATCCGGTGATCCAGAGGGCTGATAATGCCGAAGTTTATATTCATAGGCTGGAAATCGCCCACGCTTCCGCCGGATATGTACAGCCCCAGAGCACCGATCGCCGTCTCCTGAGGGAAGTCCACGCTCTCAAGTCCAAGGACTCTGGCCGCGGTCTCGATACCCACGAGCATTCCGGAGGCGGATGACTCCACATAGCCCTCAACGCCTGTCATCTGACCGGCAAAGCTGATACGGGGATCGGAACGGAGACGGTAGTATCTGTCCAGAAGCTGGGGGGAATTGAGATAGGTATTGCGGTGCATAACGCCGTAGCGTACAAACTCGGCATTTTTCAGGGCGGGGATCATCGTGAAAACACGCTTCTGCTCTCCCCATGTGAGATGGGTCTGGAAACCGACCATGTTGTATATGGTGCCGTCGGCGTTATCCTGACGGAGCTGTACAACAGCGTAATTTTCCTGACCCGTTCTGGGATCAACAAGACCCACAGGCTTCAGAGGGCCGTACCGCAGAGTATCCACGCCCCGGCGGGCCATTACCTCGACCGGCATACAGCCTTCAAATACGCCCGCGTCGTCAAAGCCGTGTACCTCTGCCTCCTTGGCGGAGACAAGCTCTGCAACGAATGCCAGATATTCTTCCTTTGTCATAGGGCAGTTTACATAATCCGCAGTACCCTTGTCATAGCGTGAGGCAAAGAAAGCATTTTCCATGTCAACGCTCTCAAGGGTGATAATAGGAGCCACGGCGTCGTAGAAGTGCAGATCGCTGTCCGGGCAGAGCTTCGCGATAACATCCGCTATGGCGTCGCTGCTCAGAGGACCGGTAGCGACCACGACCTCGCCTTCGGGAATTGCGTCGGCCTCGGCTCGCACCAATTCCACATTCGGCATAGCCATGAGCTTATCGGTAATGTACTTTGCAAAGCCCTCTCTGTCAACAGCCAGAGCGCCGCCGGCGGCAACACGGTTTGCATCCGCGCTCTCCATGATGAGAGAGCCCATTTTGCGCATCTCCGCTTTAAGCAGACCCACGGCGTTCGTAAGCTCATCGCTCCTCAGGGAATTGGAGCATACAAGCTCCCCGAAATAGGGGGATTTATGGGCAGGACTCATCTTCTCCGGCTTCATTTCCACAAGACGCACGGGAATACCGCGCCTGGCAAGCTGCCACGCGCATTCGCTTCCGGCAAGTCCGGCGCCCAGAACTGTCACTTTATCCATGATCAATCTTCTTTCTTTTTGGTGGTCTTCCTTGATGCGGGCTTTTTAGCGGCGGTCTTCTTTTCCGCCGACGCCGCCTTTTCCTCGGGGGTCTTTTTCTTATACTTTCTCTTATCCTCGGGAACGAAGTTCATGCAGGCCTCATTGATGCAGAAGGATTTGAGCGGCCCTCTGCCGCTGGGCTTGAACATGGTCTTCCCGCAGGCGGGACAATAATCCTTTGTGGGCACATCCCAGGTAATAAAGCCGCAGTCGGTGCCGCGCTCGCAGGCGTAGAACACATAACCCTTCCTGGAGGTACGCTTCAGGATCTTTCCTCCGCACCTGGGACACTTTCCGGGCATCTCCACCACGATGGGCTTTGTGAAGCTGCACTCCGGAAATCCGGGGCAGGCCAGAAAATAGCCGAACTTGCCCTTCTTGACGACCATCTGCCTGCCGCATATGTCGCAGAACTCGTCGCTGAGCACATCCGGGACCTTCAGCTTAACGCCGTCAAGTGCTTCCTCGGCCGCGCTCATCTCCTTGCTGAAGCCCTCGTAGAACTCCGCGATAACGCTCTGCCAGCGGGTCTTGCCGTTTTCTATCTCATCGAGCTCGGACTCCATGTGGTTCGTGAATTTCAGATCGACTATATCGGAGAACCGCTCCTTCATAAGCCCTGTTACAACATTGCCCAGAGGAGTGGGACGGAGATATTTCCCCTCCTTTATCACATAGTCGTGGGAGGTGATGGTGGAAATAGTAGGCGCATAGGTGGAGGGGCGGCCTATGCCCTTCTCCTCCATGGCGCGGATAAGAGTGGCCTCCGTGTATCTCGTGGGGGGCTGAGTAAACTGCTGGTCGGGTATCATCTTCTCCAGAGCCAGCTTCTGCCCCTCAATGAGAGAGGGAAGAGGATTTGCGATCTCGCTGTCTTCCTCGTCACGGGATTCCTCATACACGGCGGTATAGCCCTTGAACTTTAGCTCGGAATAGCTGGTCTTGAAGATATACCCGGCTGAATGGACATCCACACTCAGCATGTCATATACGGCGTTCGCCATCTGGCAGGCGGTAAAACGACCCCAGATAAGGCGGTAGAGTCTGTACTGCTCCTGAGTCAGATCCCGGCGAACGACCTCCGGGCTGAGCTCGATATAGGTGGGGCGGATGGCTTCATGGGCATCCTGCGCCCCGGCCTTTGTCTTGAAGACCCGGGGAGAGCCGGGATAATAATTAGCGCCGTAATTGCGGGTGATATAATCCTTTGCCGCGGTCAGAGCCTCATCGGACAGCCGCAGAGAGTCGGTACGCATATATGTGATAAGGCCCACGCTGCCGTGACCCTCTATCTCAACGCCCTCATAAAGCTGCTGGGCAATGGACATGGTACGCTTCGGCGTCATTCCAAGCTTGCGCGACGCCACCTGCTGGAGAGTGGAGGTAATGAACGGAGGCGCGGGAGACTTCTGCTTGTCGCCGCGCTTCACGGAATAGACTGAAAACGGAGCTTTCCCGGTGGCGGCGATGACCC